>NZ_JBSSHG010000002.1:0-119058 GCF_053890475.1 Streptomyces sp. LZ34 | reverse complement strand
AGCCGGTCCAGCGGGCCACGGTGGCGGACCAGGAGTTGGGCGACGACTTGGGGGTCGAGGGCGGTGCCGCCGCCCGCGACGCGGTGGAGGGCGGCGATGAAGTCCTCGACGTCCGCGACGCGTTGCTTGAGGAGGTAGCCGATCCCGCTGGTGTGCGCGGTGAGCAGGTCGGCGGCGTAGCGCTCCTCCACGTACTGGGACAGCAGCAGCACCGCCGTGTCCGGCCACTGGCGCCGGATCAGCAGCGCGGCCCGTACGCCCTCGTCGGTGAAGCCCGGGGGCATCCGGACGTCGACCACGGCGATGTCCGGGCGGTGTTCCTCGACCGCCGCGAGCAGGCCGTCCGCGTCATCCGTCTCCGCCGCGACCTCGAAGCCCGCGGTCTGAAGGACCTTCACCAGACCGATCCGCAGCAGGACCGAGTCCTCGGCGATCACAGCACGCACGGCAGCTCCACGGTGATGACGGTCGGGCCCCCGCGGGGGCTGCTGAGGTCGAAGGTCCCGTCCACGGAGCCCACGCGCCCCACGAGCCCCGCAAGGCCGCTGCCCTGGGCGGGATCGGCACCGCCGACCCCGTCGTCGGCGATGACCACCCGCAGTATGTCGCCCGTCCTCACGACCGTGACCTCGGCCCCCGTGGCCTGCGCGTGCTTGGTGACGTTGGCCAGGGACTCGGAGACGACGAAGTAGGCGACGGCCTCGACGGTGGGCACGGGGCGCCCGGGGATGTCGACGTGCAGCCGCACCGGCAGCGGGGCGCGGGCGGCGATGCCGGAGAGGGCGGCGTCCAGGCCGCGGTCGTCGAGGACGGCGGGGTGCAGCCCGCGCACCAGGTTGTTCAGTTCCTCGATGGCCTCCTTGGCCTCCCGGTGCGCCTCGTCGATGACCTTGCGGGCCTCCTCGGGCAGATCGCCGAGCGTGGCCTTGGCCAGGCCGAGGTTGACCGCCATGGAGACCAGCCGCTGCTGGGCGCCGTCGTGCAGGTCGCGCTCGATGCGGCGGCGTTCGGCGTCGGCCGCGTCGACGGTGCCCGCGCGGCGCTCGGTCAGGTCCTCGACCCGGCGCTCCAGCACCTTGGCCGGGTCGGGGCCGAGCAGCGCGGTGGCGGCGCGGACGTCGAGCCGTACGAGGGCGCCGGTGAGCCAGTACGCGAGGGCCAGCAGGGCCACGCCGCCCGCGGTGAGATACCCGGCCGCCGTGGCGTTGGGGAGGAACTTCAGCCGCCCGGGTACCGGCGCGCTCCAGATGAACACGGTCGCGGCCGCCAGCCCCGCCAGGGCGAAGCTCCAGGCGAGTACCGCGCCGCACGCGATGGCCGGGCCGATCAGCAGGTTGTAGCGCAGCTGCCGCCCCCTGCGCGCCTGGCCGGGGATGTCGACGTCGAGCAGGGCCTTGAAGCGGCGCCGCTGCATGTGGGTGAACATCGGGGTGACGGCGGCCAGAACGCCGACGGGGAGGGCGACGGCGAACAGGACCGCCAGCAACTCGGACGGCCCGCCGTCGTATGTCAGCCACGGCACCGCCATCACCAGCGCCGCCACGAACTGCACGGATATGCCCGCGAGCCCGAACACCGCGTCGCGCCGCAGCCGGCCGAGCGCTGCTCTCGGCGCGGTGGGGAGTCTCATGCGCCGACCTTAGACCGCCGCCCTGGGGCGGGTCGTTCATGCCCGTACCCGGATCGGGGGTGCAACTGGTGCCACCCCCGTTCGGCAACTCGCGTTACCGACAGGCGAGGCCGCGTCGAGAAGGCTGGTGGCCGTGCCCGAGGAGGAGCCGGGCCGGAAGGAGAGCAGCACCGATGAGCGCCCTGTACGCCCCCACGGCCCGCCCCGCACGGACCGCCCGCGCGGGCCGCGTCGAGCCCGGAGGCCCCAACCGTCGGAGTGGCCCCAGCCGTCGGAGTGGCCCCAGCCGTCGGAGTGGCCCCGGCCGTCGCGGGCGCCGGATCCGGGTGGAGTGGGTGCTTCTCGTCAGCGGCGCGGCGCTGGTCCCCTGGCTGGTCGTACTGGCGACGACGCTGCCGCCCACCACCCAGGTCGGCCACTGGAACGCGGCGTGGGCGGGCCTGGACGCGCTGGAGGCGCTCGGTCTGCTGGCCACCGGCCTGCTGCGGCGGCGCGGCGACGGCCGCCACCGGCTCACCGCGGCGGCGACCTGCGCGCTGTTGGTGGTGGACGCGTGGTTCGACACCGTGACGGCGGCCCCGGGCGCCGAGGTGGCCGCGGCCCTGGCGATGGCGGTGTGCGCGGAGCTGCCGCTTGCGGTGGTGTGCGCGGTGCTGGCCCTGAAGAAGACGGCTCCCGACACGGACCTCAGGTCTGGGACGTGGCCCACCACAGGATGACCGCGGAGATCAGGAAGCAGACCGTCATCGCCCACATGACCTGCCGCCGCGCCCGCGCGTCGGCCGCCATCGTCGGCCTGCCGACCGCGCCGTGTGCCTGGGCGAGGTGATCGAGCCCCTTGTGCCGGGCGCCGCCGTAGGTGATCTGTTCTTCCCAGTCACAGTGCAGACAGCCGAGCATCCGCCGCTGCCGCGCGCCGTATCCGTAGCTCACCTCGAAGACGGTGCCGTCCTCGCGGGTGGCAGTGATGTGATGCGTCACACCTCGCAACACGATTCCGGAACCCCCGGTTCTCCGCAGAGCCACAAAGCCGGGCCCTGGCGCCGCGGCAGTCTACCCGCGGCACCAGGGCCCGTCTCAGCCTGATCGCCTTTGAAACGCCCTGGTCAGCAGCCGATCAGTCGGCCGCCCAGGTAGGACTGGATCTGGTCGAGGGAGACCCGCTCCTGCTTCATCGTGTCGCGCTCACGCACGGTCACCGCGTTGTCCTCGAGGGTGTCGAAGTCGACGGTGACGCAGAAGGGCGTGCCGATCTCGTCCTGGCGGCGGTAGCGGCGGCCGATCGCGCCCGCGTCGTCGAACTCGATGTTCCAGTGCTTGCGCAGGTCCGCCGCGAGCCCCTTGGCCTTCGGCGAGAGCTGCGGGTTACGGGACAGCGGCAGCACGGCGACCTTGACCGGCGCGAGGCGCGGGTCGAGCCGCAGCACGGTGCGCTTCTCCATCTTGCCCTTGGCGTTGGGCGCCTCGTCCTCGACGTACGCGTCGAGGAGGAAGGCCAGCATGGCGCGGCCCACGCCCGCCGCCGGCTCGATGACGTACGGCGTCCAGCGCTCGCCGGCCTCCTGGTCGAAGTACGACAGGTCCTGGCCGGAGGCCTGGGAGTGGGCCTTCAGGTCGTAGTCGGTGCGGTTGGCCACGCCCTCGAGCTCGCCCCACTCAGAGCCGCCGAAGTTGAAGCGGTACTCGATGTCGGCGGTGCGCTTGGAGTAGTGGGAGAGCTTCTCCTTGGCGTGCTCGTACCAGCGGATGTTGGCCTCCTGGAGGCCGAGGTCGCGGTACCAGTTCCAGCGCTGCTCCATCCAGTATTCCTGCCACTGCTCGTCCTCGCCCGGCTTGACGAAGAACTCCATCTCCATCTGCTCGAACTCGCGCGTGCGGAAGATGAAGTTGCCCGGCGTGATCTCGTTACGGAAGGACTTGCCGATCTGGGCGATGCCGAACGGCGGCTTCCGGCGCGAGGTCTGCTGCACGGCGAGGAAGTTGGTGAAGATGCCCTGGGCGGTCTCGGGGCGCAGATAGGCGACCGAGGCGGAGTCCTGGGTCGGGCCGAGGTGCGTGGAGAGCAGGCCGGAGAACTGCTTGGGCTCGGTGAAGCTGCCCTTGGTGCCGCAGTGCGGACAGTTGACGTCCGCCAGCCCGTTCTCGGGCTGCCGGCCGTGCTTGGCCTCGTACGCCTCCTCCAGGTGGTCCGCGCGGAACCGCTTGTGGCAGGAGGTGCACTCGGTGAGCGGGTCGGTGAAGGTGGCGACGTGGCCGGACGCCTCCCAGACCTCGCGAGCGAGGATCACCGACGAGTCGAGTCCGACCACGTCGTCGCGCGAGGTGACCATCGAGCGCCACCACTGGCGCTTGATGTTCTCCTTCAGCTCAACGCCGAGCGGTCCGTAGTCCCAGGCAGCTCGCTGCCCGCCGTAGATCTCGCTGGACGGGTAGACGAAGCCACGGCGCTTGCTCAGGCTGACGATGGTGTCGATCTTGTCGGCGGCCACGGTGCTCTCTTCATTGATGACGGCTGATGACGACTGGTGATGGCTGATGACGACTGATGGCGGCTTTGCGGACGGCAAGCGGACGACAAAGCGAATGCTTCAGATTACCGGCGGCTCCACCCCTCGGATCAAATCGGTAAGCGAAGCGATCAGGAAGCAGATCGTTGTTGACAATCGTTTCCATCTTTGTTGAAAATGAGAGTCATGAACATACGCCGCCCCATCCTCCCGGCCGCTGTCGCCGGAGCCGCTGTTCTCGGTCTGGCCACGACACTCACAGCCTGCTCCGCCGATGCGACAGACGGCCGTACGGACGGCAAACTCGATGTGGTGGCGTCGTTCTACCCGATGCAGTTCCTCGCCGAGCGGATAGGCGGCGGTCACGTCCATGTGTCCAGTTTGACCAAGCCCGGCGCGGAACCGCACGACCTGGACATCAGCGCCCGGCAGACCGCGGACCTCAGCAAGGCCGGACTGGTCATCTACCTCAAGGGGCTACAGCCGGCCGTCGACGCCGCCATCGGCCAGGCCGAGCCGAAGCACGTCGCCGACGCGGCCTCGTTCACCACCCTGGAGGACCACGGTACCGAGGTGGCGGGCGACGAGCACGAGCACGAGCACGACGAGCACGGGGACGACGAGCACGGGCACGGCGAGGACGCCGGCTCCGACCCGCACATCTGGCTGGATCCGGTGCGTTACGCCCAGGTCGCCGAGGGCGTCGGCAAGGCGCTGCGGAAGGCCGACCCCGACAACGCGGCCGACTACAAGAAGAACACCGCCGCGCTGGTCAAGCAGCTCGGCGCGCTGAACGACGACTTCACGACCGGCCTGAAGAACCGCACCTCGGACACCTTCATCACCACCCACGCCGCCTTCGGCTATCTCGCCGAGCGCTACGGCCTGCGCCAGGAGGCCATCTCCGGCATCGACCCGGACTCCGAGCCCAGCCCGGCCCGGATGAAGGCGCTGCACTCGGTCGCGAAGAAGGAAAAGGTCGGCACGGTGTTCTTCGAGACGCTGGTGAGCGACAAGACCGCCAAGACCCTGGCGGGGGATCTGCGTCTGCGTACGGATGTGCTCGACCCGATCGAGGGCATCAGCGACAAGTCCAAGGGCGACGACTACTTCGAGGTCATGCACGCGAACCTCAAGGCGCTCAAGACGGCCCTGGGCGCCAAGTGAGGCGCGACCCACGACGAGCGCACGACCCACGACGAGCGGAGGAAGCCGTATGAAGCCGGAACCCGCCACAGCCCCCGGCACCGCGCCGGCCGCCGAGGCCCCTGCCAAGGCCTCCCCCGAGACCTCTACCAAAACCTCCGCCGAGACCTCTACCGAAACATCCGCCGAGACCTCCGACGCGGCCCCGGTGGTCATATCGCTGCGGGGCGCCACCGCCTCGCTCGGCGGCCGCCCCGTGCTGCGCGGCGTCGACCTGACCGTACGGCGCGGCGAGGTCGTCGCGCTGCTCGGCGCCAACGGCTCCGGCAAGTCCACGGCGGTGCGCTCCGTCGTCGGCCAGGTGCCGCTGTCCAGCGGCGAGCTGAAGCTGTTCGGCACCCCCAGCCGCCGCTTCCGCGACTGGGCCCGCATCGGCTACGTACCGCAGCGCACCACCGCCGCCAGCGGCGTCCCCGCCACCGTCCGCGAGGTGGTCTCCGCCGGGCGGCTGGCCCGCAGGCGGCTGGGTCCGCCACGCGCGGCGGACCGGGCGGCGGTGCGGCGGGCGCTGGAGCTCGTCGGGATGGCCGACCGCGCCAAGGACCCGGTGGGCGCCCTGTCCGGCGGCCAGCACCAGCGGGTGCTGATCGCCCGCGCGCTGGCCGGCGAGCCCGAACTGCTGATCATGGACGAGCCGATGGCCGGGGTCGACCTGGCCAGCCAGGAGATCCTCGCCGAGACGCTGCGCGAGCAGGTCGCCCAGGGCGCCACCGTGCTGCTGGTCCTCCATGAGCTCGGCCCGCTGGAGCCGCTGATCGACCGCGCGGTGGTGCTGCGCGACGGCTGCGTCGTCCACGACGGCCCGCCGCCCAAGGCCGTGGGCCAGCACGCGCTGCCCGGCCACGACCACGTACACCCGCACGCGGCGCACGACGCCGAACCGATCCGGACGGGATTGCTGACCTGACATGTTGGAGATCCTCGACTACGCGTTCATGCAGCGGGCTCTGATCGCCGCCGTTCTTGTCGGCATCACCGCCCCCGCCGTCGGCATCTACCTCGTCCAGCGCCGCCAGGCGATCATGGGCGACGGCATCGGCCACGTCGCGCTCACCGGCGTCGCGCTCGGCTTCCTGACCGGCACCAACCCGGTGTGGACAGCCGTCGCGGTCTCCGCGCTCGGCGCGATCCTCATGGAGCTGATCCGCTGGTACGGCAAGACGCGCGGCGACCTGGCCCTCGCGATGCTCTTCTACGGCGGCATGGCCGGCGGCGTGCTGCTGATCAACCTCTCGCCGACCGGCTCCAACGCCAACCTCACCACGTATCTCTTCGGCTCGATCACCACCGTCTCGCGCGAGGACGTGACCGTGATCAGCTGCCTCGCGGCCTTCGTCGTGCTGATCACCCTCGGGCTGCGCCGCCAGTTGTTCGCGGTCTGCCAGGACGAGGAGTTCGCGCGGGTGACCGGCCTTCCGGTGCGCACCCTCAACCTGCTGCTGGCGATCACCGCCGCCGTCACCGTCACCGTCGCCATGCGCGTCGTGGGCCTGCTGCTGGTCAGCGCCCTGATGGTGGTCCCGGTCGCGGCCGCCCAACAGGCCACCCGCGGCTTCGCGATGACGCTCGCGCTCGCCGTCGCCATCGGCGTCGTGGTGACGCTCTCCGGCACGGTCTTCTCCTTCTACGAGGACGTCCCGCCCGGTGCGAGCATCGTCGTGCTCGCCATCGCCGTCTTCGCCGCGATCACCGCGCTCGCCGCCCCATTGGCGAGAAGTCGCGCCCGCAGAGCCGCCGCGGCCGAGGAGCGCTGCACCCTCCCGCTCCCCGGCGCCCGTACGGCCGCGCCCTCCTCCGGAGCGGGCGAAGGGGACGATGTGCTGGTCTAGCCCGTCCGCTCAGCTTTCCCTGGCACAATGGCCACGCGGATGCGCGACGTACGAGCAGGCGACGAGCAGGCGATGTTGAGGAGGCAACTGTGGTGACCGCGGGTCCCCCAGTACGCGGCCGGTCCACCAGGCAGCGCGCGGCGGTAGCGGCGGCGCTGGACGAGGTGGACGAGTTCCGCAGTGCGCAAGAGCTCCACGACATGCTCAAGCACCGCGGCGACTCCGTCGGCCTGACCACGGTCTACCGCACGCTCCAGTCCCTCGCCGACGCGGGCGAGGTCGACGTCCTGCGCACCACCGACGGCGAGGCCGTCTACCGCCGCTGCAGCAGCGGCGAGCACCACCACCACCTGGTCTGCCGCTCCTGCGGCAAGGCGGTCGAGGTCGAGGGCCCGGCCGTGGAGAAGTGGGCCGACGCGATCGCGGCGGAGCACGGCTTCGTGGACGTCGCCCACACGATCGAGATCTTCGGCACCTGCGGGGACTGCGCGGCGACGGCGGCCAAGGGGTAACGCGACGCCCCGCGGGCAGCCTCACCGCTTGAGATAGGCCAGTACGGCCAGCACGCGGCGGTTGTCGTCGGCGGACGGTTCGATCCGCAGCTTGTCGAAGATGCTCGCGGTGTGCTTGGCGATCGCGCTCTCGCTGATGTGCAGGGCGTGCGCGACGGCGGCGTTCGACCGGCCCTCGGCCATCAGTTTCAGCACGTCGTGTTCGCGCGGGGTGAGGCTTCCGGTGCGGCCCCTGGCGTCGCTGCGGGCCAGCAGCTTGGCGATCACCTGCGGGTCCATGACCGTGCCGCCGGCCGCGACGGTGCGCACCGCGTCGATGAACTGCCCGGTGTGGGTGACCCGGTCCTTGAGGAGATAGCCGATGCCGCCCTCGCCCCCGGCCAGCAGCTCGTGGGCGTAGAGCTGGTCCACGTACTGGGACAGGATCAGCACCGGCAGCGCGGGGCGGGTGCGGCGGGCCTCCAGGGCGGCCTGGAGACCCTCGTCGGTGTGGGTCGGCGGCAGACGGATGTCGACCACGGCGACGTCCAGGTCCTCCTCGCGCAGCGCGCGCAGTAGGGCCGGGCCGTTGTCCACGGAGGCGATCACCTCGCAGCCGTGCTCCCGCAGGGTGCGCATCAGCCCGTCCCTGAGCAGGAAGAGGTCTTCGGCGAGGACGACGCGCACGGAATCTCCAGGGTCACGGTGGTCGGGCCGCCCGGCGGGCTCCGCAGGGCGAGAGTGCCGTCGAAGGTACCCAACCGGCGCTGGACGCCGCGCAGTCCGGTGCCGTGGGAGAGGTCCGCGCCGCCCCGGCCGTCGTCGGTGACCGTGATGTGCAGCCGTGCGATCTCATGGGTCAGGGAGATACGCACCTCCTGGGCGCCGGAGTGCTTGGCCGCGTTGGCGAGGAGCTCGCTGACCGCGAAGTAGGCGGCGGACTCGACCGGTGCCGGAAGCCGCCCGGGCGGCAGGTGAACCTCGACGTGGACGTCGAGGAAGCTGTCGAGCGCGAGCGACCGTACGGCGTCGCCGAGCCCCCGGTCGGCGAGCACCGGGGGCTGGATGCCGTGGACCAGGTCGCGTAGGTCCTGGAGCGCCCGTGCGGAGGACTCCCGCACGTCGAGCAGCAGCGCGCGGACGGCGCTGAGGTCGATGTCGCCGATGTGGCCCGTGTCGCCGGTGTGGCCGGTGCCCAGCAGCCGGGTCGCCTCATCCAGCGTCATGCCGAGGGCGACCAGCCTGGCCTGTGCGCCGTCGTGCAGGTCCCGTTCGATGCGGCGCAGTTCGGCCGCCTGCGCGTCCAGCGACTCGTCACGGATGTCGGTGAGCCGTTCGACGCGCCGGGCGAGTTCGGTGCTGAGCGGCGCGGACAGCAGACGACGGCTCCAGCGGGCGTGCAGCTTGAGCATGACGGGAGCCAGGCGCACACCCGCCGCGATGAACGCGAGGCCGAGGACCAGCGCGGCGAGCATGGTCCGCGCGCCCATGGTGTCGGGCGGCTTGTACCCGGCAGCGCGGTGCGCGGAGCGGATAGAGGCGATGATGCGGTCCATTGACCTGGGCCCGTAGGGGCGCCCCGTGCGCGGCCGCGGCGTGCGCTTCAGATAGGACAGATACTCGGTGACAGTCTGTGGCGCGGCTGGCAGGGCACGGCGATCGACGGTGACGCACCATTCGGCGAAGCGGTCCATGTCGCCCTTGTAGCCGTCGCGGGTGCCATCGGCGATTCCGGCGTTGACGTCCTCCTTGGCCTGGTCGGACAGCCACGCGTCGGGGTCGTCATCTGGCGGAGGTACGGCGAGGGTTCGGTCCTCGCGGAGTGCGGGGAGGTGGCCGTCCACCAGCTCGGCGTCGACCACTTCGCCGGGGTCGTGCTTGGTCACTGGAGTTCCCGCAGGAGCGCGAGCACTTTCTCGCGGAACTCATCGCGCACGCGCTGCTTGGCGATGAGGAGTTGGTGGTCGCCCGCGATGGGTTCGACGGACCTGACTCCCTTGATGAGAAGCAGTGCGTTGATGATCGCCTGACTGTCGTCGTCGCGGACGTCCTCGTCCAAGGTGACCACGTACCCGGCATGGCGGTGGGTCATTTCGCTCCCCTGATCGTTTAGCTCTTCAGAATTTACATTATCTGGAGCCAAGCGGTCTGATGCCGCTGACGCGGCCCTCGCGGGGGCGGTCAGGGCGACCAGTTATGGGCGCCTTCGTGGCCGGCGGGCAGCGGGCACCAGGGCGCATCATCGTCAGGGAGGTAGCAGGTCGGTTCGTGCGTCCACTCGCGCGACTCCGAGGACCAGCGCAGCCACCAGTGGGTGACGTCGTCCGGGTCGAGATCGTCTGACTGACCCAGCGCGCAGTGAGGGCCAGCATGGCCGTCCTCAAGCTCACACTCCAACGGTGACTTCACCTCATGTGCGGCGCCGGGGAGTTGGCTCAGGTGCTGGATCTCCTCCGGCGTCAGCTCGACCGCGTCCGTTGTGCACTCGCGCATGACAATCCCCCGATCAGCAGTCATATGTGAGCTTATCGTGAACCAGAAGGCATGATCCCACAGCCCAACGACAGAGACTGTTCGAGGTGTTCGATTCTTCGTCAGGATCGATCCTAAGCTCAGGGCCCCTGGTGCCGGAATCTGTAGCCGCGCTCTCGATACCCATCTCGATTCGGGCCAAATTCACCAATCCGGTAGCGCATCGAACCTTGCGAACCTTAAGGTTCAGATATGGCAGAGAACGAACTCGGCATCGAAGAAGTCCGAGCGCAGATCGGCGACTTGGTCGATGACGCCCACTACGAAGGCACCATCACCCACGTCACCCGGCGCGGCCGCCGCCTTGCGTCCATCGTCCCCGCTGGCATGAAGGCCACCAGCATCTCCGACGCAGCCATCGAGGCTGCGGTCGACGCTGCGTGGCCTGGACTCCCCGAAGGCATCAGCATTGGCGAAGCCCGCCGCCGGGTCATCGCAGCGCTCAACGCCGCGTACCCCCACATGGTCGTTCCCTCCGAGCCGGAGGTTCTTCCGGACATCGACCGGCTCAAGCAGGTCAGCGAGAACATCGAAAAGCAGCTGACGGAGGGAGCGTTCGCCCCTGAGCAGGTGGAGCGACTGAGGCAGGCCGCCGAGAAAATCGCGGAGACCATCCGGGAGACGCGAGTGCGGATGACGCACCAGCAGATTTTGACCAAGACCATCGAGGAGGAGGGCGGCACGTGGGATGCAGCCCGGGCCGTCACGACGCTGGGCCTGGCTGGTCACGGCGTGGACGACAAGCGCGCCCGGGCGGTACTGCGCAGGATCGCTGCCACGGGCCTGCTGACCCGGACCAGCCAGACCCGAGCCATCTACGAGACCACCGAGAAGTGAGGACCCTGACCGTGAGCGACAACATGGACGCCCAACCGGACCGTTTTCTCGCCGACGCCAACACCCGCTTGCTCGCGGACCTGGACCAGGTGCTCGACGTCGAGGCCGGACTCGCCGAAGTGCTCTCGATCGCCGCAGCCGAAGACGCCCAGCGGGCCGCATTCACCATCAACGACGGCCTGGCCAACCTGTTCTTGCGGCTCGGGCCGCCCGACCATGAAACCGAGAAGTGAGGACGGCGACCATGCCGACTGTCGCTCCCGCGCCGCCCCTGCTGGTTCCGACCGGGGACGCCAGGCCCGTCGAGAAGGCAGCTGTTGACGGCATCGTGGATGGGTTCGAGCCCGAGACGTTCCTGTGGATTGTCTTCCACCGGCCCGACGGTGGAGCCCGCGTCTGGTACGCGTGGACCGACGGCGGCGCCACGCTCGGCAACCGTGTCGACCAACTGGCGCTCGCCGCGGGGCTGGACTGCGCCGACTGGCTCCACATCGGAGACCGCAACTGTCAACGCTCCACTCGGGGCCGCATCGCCATCGAGGCATATGCGCTCCGTCCGATCCTCGCTGACGTCCTAACCGGGGTACGCGCACCAGGCGACCGCCGCGACAAAGTGCTCCGCTTCATCGCCTGTGCGGCCGAGGAGACCGGGCAGACCCCGCGCCCCGGCGTACCGCGCTGGCTCGGCGTCGGCCCAACGCTGCTCAACCGCAAGTAGCGCGCCCTGCGCAGCAGGAGTCCCCCGCCTGAGGTAAGCAGGCGGGGGACTCGGCCGTACACGCTACCGGCTATCCGGCGGCATCGCCCCTGGGTGGTCAACGGCTTGACCACCCTCGGCCAGGGCGCGTCGCACCAACGGCAGCGACAGTACCCCGTGGGCCCGTCGACCCAACTCCCGCTTCCCCGCGCCCGCCGCGTGTTCGGCGCGCAGCGCATGGCCGAGCTGATCGAGCGCGCGGACCTCCGCATCCCGTGCCGTACGGACCGCCGCCAGCGCCTCGTCCACGGTCAGCGGGTGGTCAACGCCTTCACCACCGGTCTCCTCCGCTGTAGCTGACGGGCCGTGGTCAACGCGTTGACCCTTCTCCGGTGCCCCGCGGCCCGGCGGGTCATCCCGGTCCTCGAAGGGCCCGTACCGGAAGCGAGGCTCCCCGGTCAGCTCCTCCTCGTGGGCGTCGACGAGCTTGCGCAGCCGGGTCTCGTACCAGTCGGTGAAGATGTCCTCCACCTCCCAGTCCCGCGCCCGCGGCCAACCCGCGTCCCGCTCCAGGACCTCCATGAACGCCTTGTAGAGCGGATGCCCCCACTGACGCGGATGCTTCCCGCAGTCCTGCTCGCACACCGCGCACAGCACCGGCCACGGGTCACTGAACACGCCGTTCGGGAAGTCGTCCGACTGCACTTGGACCGCCAGGACGCCCGCCTCCGGCTTCGCCGCGTCGACCAGGATCTGCATCGACGGGCCGGGCAGCCACGCCTGCACCAGCGTGCCCCCACACTTGGGGCAGTACGGCACCGAGAGATCCAGGCCGCGCCGGCGGCGCACCTGATCCCCCACACTCGCCTGCCTCGGCATCCTGCGCCGCTTCGGCCTCTTACGCGACCGCGCCTTCGCCATCGGTCACCTCCGGCGCCACAGCGTAGAGGGCCTGGCGCCTGGTTATTTGCCTGGCCGGTGACCTGGGGTTGTACGGCCAGCTCAGGTCACGCTCCCACCGCCACCCACGGCCCAGCGAAATCCGTCCCCACATTCGACCCCGGGGTGATCAACGAAGGCAACGCTGTCCGGCCGGTCCCGTTCGTGGCAAACCGGTACGTCGCCGCAGTCAAGCCCAGATTCGCGGCCGCATCGACACCAGTCCAGCCGGAGCCACGGGTCAACGTTGGTGTCGCCGACGCGTTGAACAGCAGGCCGACCCAGTAGAACGCCCCCGCCGTCAGCAACTGAGACGCGACGACGCTGGTCTTCAGCCCGGCCGAGGAGACAGCGGCATCAATGCTCGTGGCGGCCATCAGCGTGCCGTCCGAGCGATACAGACCGACATGATTCTGACCCGCGACGGGTGATGATCCTTGGTTCCCGGCCCACCAGTAGATGCGTGTCGCGTTCACGTTGGCGGCGATGTTGACGCGGGTGAGATACAGCGTTCCGTTGTTCACCTGCGTGGAGTTGACCGCCAGCGCCGGGTCGTAACACCAAGCGGCAACCCCGTGGGCGGCGGGCGTGTCCTGACCGAGCGCGTTGCCCGTGACGGCCAGGTTGCCGCTCACGGTGCCGCCCGCCTTATAGAGGACGCCAGTCTCGAGCGCCGACGTCCGGGCCGCAAGAACATCTGCATCGGCCTGCGTGAACGCACCGATCGAGGCCGCAGGGACCGGGTCCGAGCCCCCAGTGGCGTGCGACGCCGCATGCGCGATCGGTGCGCGCGCGTCCGTCGTCGTCGGGTCGTCAGATCGGAGCGCCACGGTGGGCCCGTCACCAGCGGCACCGAGGGGCGGCTGCGGCCCCGGCTCGCCCTGGTCGCCTTTCGGCCCCGTGGGGCCAGCCGGTCCTTGTGGTCCCGCAGGTCCGACCGCTCCGGTCGGGCCGGGGTCACCATCGGCTCCTGCCGGTCCGGGCGCCCCGGCGGGTCCAGCAGGGCCTTCGGGGCCCGCCGGGCCCGGCACGTACACCACCGTGCCGCCGCCCGAGACCGTGCCGGACAGATCCGCGCGCAGATCCCCCAGCCAGTACGGGCCGCCCGTCTCCGGGACGAGGATGCGCGTCAGCACCGGCGTGCCGTCCAGCGCGCGGCCCTCCATGACCGCCCACAGCGTGTCCCCCGCCGCCGACTCGATCCCCGCGTTCGGCAGCAGATCGGCCGACCAGGCCCCGTCGCTCGCGGCCGTGATGCGTACGGGCCGCACGATCTCGCCCTCAGCGGAGGCCACGTAGCCCACCGCGCGGGCACCGGTCACATCTACCAGCTCGGCGGTCACCTCCACCCGGGACGGGTCGGCCGGGCCGATCAACTTGCCCTTCACGATGGTCATGGCGGTCTCCATTCAGTACCGGCGGCGGTCCGGGGCGAGCCCGAGCAGTCCCGTGCCGCTCGGGCTGTCAGAGGGTTGGGGCTGGGGCGCATCCCCAGTGATCCATGATCGCAATCGCGCGTTATTAATTGTGCGTTTCTGTAGGACACGGGACCCGCCATCAGTCCCGGCGCCGGTCCGCAGGAAGCCCCAGCAGACCGTTCCCACTGCTCCCCGGCGACTTGTCAGAAGGATCCGGATCCGGCGCACCATCACGGCGACACACCAGCGCATCCGGATCCCAAGACGGCGCCTGCAAGGAGTACTTGTCCGGACAGGACGGGCCTGCCGGGCCGCGCTCGCCTGTCTCACCCTGCTCTCCTTGTGGGCCCTGAGGCCCTTCCGGGCCGGTGGGACCCGCTGGCCCTGCTGGGCCAGGCGGGCCGGCCGCGCCGTCGGATCCGTTGCTGCCATCCGCGCCGCTGGCCCCGTCCGAGCCGTCCTTCCCTGACGAGCCGGAAGGACCAGGGCTCCCCGTCTTCCCGCTCGACCCGTCCCGGCCGTTCTGCCCGTCTTCCCCCGGCGGCCCGGTCGGTCCAGTTGGTCCTGGAGGGCCGGACGGGCCAGCATCACCCGGCGAGCCCCGAGACCCGGGCGGCCCGGCGACCGGCGTCGCTCCCAACCCCTGTACTTGCGCGGCCAGTTGGTCACGGGCATGGTTCGCGTCGGCCAGTTCTCGGGAGAGGCTGAGGAACGCCCACAGGCCGGCCGCCAGGGCGGCGGCGAACAGCAGCGCCCCGGCGGCCGCGATGTAGTCGCCGCGGCGACGCCGCTTACGGGCCTCCGCCCGGCTCATGCCCCAGCCCCTCTCATCACCATCACCATCGGCAGCACGATCCCGACCAGCGGGATGATGACCGATGCGACCATCCACCGGCGGGTCTGGGTGACCCGCTCGGCATCCCGCTCCCTCATCGTCTGGAGCCCTTCCACGGCCTTCACCAGCTCAGCGATGTCCTTGGCGACACTGGCTTTCTCGACCGCGTACACGTCCAGGCTCACCATGCGGTCGAGCCGGGCGTTGATCCCTGCCATGTCGTCGCGGATGTCCCCGCGTAGGGCTTGGATGAGCCGGCCCAGCTCGCCATTGGACGGCTCATCGGCCATGTCGTGCTCCGAGGATGTGTAACGTCAGGACACCGAGCGGACGGGCCGCTTGACCGCTCCTGCCGGTACGGGTGCCGTTACCTGTGTGCGGTCGAACATCGCCACGACAGCGGCGGCCGCGGAGAGCACGATGGCCTGCCGCTCGGCCGACCAGTCGAGACCGAAGCCGACGGCGAGCGCGAGCGTTGCCTGTACGAAGCCGAGGACCGCCGCGCCGACGCCGTCCTGGGCCATCACTGCGAGGATCAGGCCGACCAGGGCGGCGGCGAGCGCGTTAACGACGGCCTGCTGCTCGCCGCTGACGTCCAGGCCGAACGCGGCGGCCATCTTCACGAGGACGGCCACCAAGCCGAGCCAGAGAGCCGGCTCCCTGCCGAGGATCTTCACGGGGGTACTCCTTGATGAGAGGTGGATAGGGGGGTCAGACGTTGGGAACGCGCAGCTTGTCCCAGCTGGTCTTTCCGGGGATGCCGTCGGCGGCAGCGCCGGTGTAGCCGAGCTTCTTCTGCCAGCGGCGGTAGCTCTCACGGTCGGCGTTCGTCCAGTCCGGCCCGGGCCCGTTGCGGTACGCTCCGCAGCCCTCGGCGACGAGACGGCGGCCCATGGCCGTGATCACAGCGGAGTGGCGGCCGCCGTGGAAGAAGCTGGCGCCCGGGAACGGCTCGTAGTGCGGAGTCGGCTTCGGAGCAGGCTTGCTGTCACCGGTGTCGGGCTTCGACGGGCCTGATGCGTCCTTCGCGTAAGCCAGGACCTTGTCGAACGGCAGAGATCCCGGGTCGCCGTGGTCGTTCTCGGGGACGTGCTGATGCCCCAGCCATCCGTAGTAGGCGTTCCACTGGGACTGCGTCAGACGCACCCCATTGGTTCCGTAAGAGGCCGGGTACGCCTTCCACGTCACAGTGGAAGCCAGCCGAACGCCGTGCTTGTCGTGCGCCCACTTCACGAACTTGGCCAGCTCGCGCAGTGCCCAGTCCGGTGCCTCGGGCCAGAAGATGTGGCTGGTGTTCTTGCCGCCCCACTTCTTCGACGTGCCCGGATCGCAGGTGCCGACCAGTTCGACCTGGACGGCGTTGGCGGTGTTCGTCTCGACGCCGCCGGACTTGTTGACCAGGGCCCGGGCCGACTCGTCGAAGTCGAAGTGCTGGTGCCAGTTCAGGCGCTTGTTCTTGAAGTCGGGCACTGCGGTGAAGTTGGGTGCGGAGGCTCCGCCGCCGTAGGTGGGCAGCGTCTTGCCTTCGGTGGTGTGGATGACGCCGACGTTGGATTCCATGGAGGACCCGGGGTACTTGCTGCTGTACCACTGAGACGTTGAGGCGCCTGGGTATTTCTGGGGTCCTGTCCTCATGCTGCGGCCTCATGTGCGGCCATGACGTGCTCGCTTCTCCCCGCGCCCTGGTGTTGTTGGGGCGTTCTGCGCACCACGACGGGTGCGGTCCCTCAAGGGTGGTGCGGGGCGGAGGGTCGCCGCTGATCTCAGGCTACGGCCGTACGGGGTTGGCGTTGCCCCCTGCTCACTCCTCCGGCGGCTGCGGGTCGAGCAACGCAGCGGAGAGGATTGTGGCCCGCTTGCTGCATACTCCGCAGTAGATCACTACGTTGGATCCGTTGTTGGAGTAGAGCATTGGCACGTCCTGCACGATGTTGTAGTTGGGGCAGGTGTTGGTGGCGCAGCAGCACGTGGCCGAGTACCACAGGTACGGCTGGAAGAAGACCGGTTCGGTGGGCTGGAGCGGCGGCTCGGTGCTGGGCTGCGGGTCCGGGTCGGTGGGCTCCGGGTCGGTGGGCTCCGGGTCGGTCGGGGGATCGGTGAGCTCTTGAGCGGTTTCGTTGAGGTCGGTCATGACCCAATCACCATCCAATTGATCGTCGTGGCGGTTGTGTTTTCGCGGTTCACCCACACAGTGAGGCCCGTGCTGGTGACGCTGGAGACGCTGACGCCGGTGACGCCCGCGCCGGGCGGGCTAGCGGAGGCCCGGTAGCCGGGCACGGTGGTGTTCGCGGTGGCGTAGCCCCGAAAGGTCGTCCCGGCGACGCTGAGGCCGGTCACCAGGATGCTGGTCGGCGTGTACGCAGCCGTTGGGGTGATCGTCACGGTGCCGGTGGCGATGGACGGCGCGGACAGCACCCCGCCGATCGTCAGGTTTCCGGCGAGGTCGAGGACCATCCGGTAGGCGGAAGCGTCCCTGTTGTAGATGCCCAGCATGGCGCCCGTGTGGCCGGCGGAGGTCTCGATGTACGCGGCGACGGTGGAGCTGGCTGGGGCGGTCTGGAAGTACCGCGCGCGGAGCACCGCGACTCCCGGGCTGAAAATGATGTCGCTGCGCTGCGTGGCCGCGGTCGCGTCCTCGTATCCGATCGTGGCGCTCGTGCCGTCCATGAAGATCCGGCCGCCAATGAAGGTGGCCTGCGCCGTGCTGCGGATTCGTTCGGCGGCCCAAAAGTCGCGGCCGAAGAACGTGCGCCACATCATGTCGCTGAACCCGTTCGCGGTGAATGTGCCGCTGTTCAGGCCGAGGTCCGCGTCCCCGGTGACGGCTTCGACGACGTTGATGAATGCCTGGTTGGAACCGCTGGCATTGGTGAAGCGGAGATTCGGGTACGTGCTGTCGGGGTCGAGCTGCATGATGGCGCCGCTGCTGCCCTCGAGCAGCAGGCCGTCACCGGAGAGTTCCCCGACGGCACGCCCGGTGGCGTCGTAGACGAGGACCTTGTTGGCACCGGCCTCGTTGACGGTGATGCGCTCGCCGGTGGTGGCGGTCTGGAGCAGCGAGCCGGTGATCGTGCCACCCGTGATCGTCTTGCCGGTGATGGCGTCCGCTTTGAGGGCGGTGGCGTCCACGGAACCGGCGGCGAGTTTGGCTGTGGTGACTGCGTTGGCGTCCAGCTTCGCGGTGGTCACGGCGAGAGCGGCGATCTCGCGGGCGGTGATCGCGTTGGCTGCGATGTTCCCGGCCTGGATTCCGTCTGCCGCGACGTTCCCCGCCTGGACTGCGGCGGCGGCCAGGTTCCCGGCCTGGACGGCGGCGGCCGCGATGGTGCCCGCGGTCACCGCCCCGGCGTCGATTTTTCCGGCGATGACGGCGTTCGCTGCGATCTTCGCGGCGGTCACTGCGGTCGCTGCGATCTCGTTGGCCGTCACGGCGTTCGCGGTCAGCTTCGGGGTTGTGATGGCCCCGTCGCTGATCTCGGTGGAGCCGATCGCGCCGTCGGCGATGGCTGCCGAGGTGACGGCGTCGGCGGCGAGCTTGGCCGCGGTGACTGCGGCTGCGGCGAGGGCGTCGGCGTCGATCGCTGCGGTGGCGACCTTCGCCGCGGTGACCGCGTCGTCCGCGAGTTTGGTGGTGGTGACGATGCCGTCGAGGATGTCGCTGGCGACGACCGGCGCCGGCCCGGTCGGGCCCACCTCGGTCGAGGAGGGTGACGGGGCGCCAGAAGTGTTGCGTGCGAGGAGCCGCACGTAGATGGGCACGTTGGTGGGGACGACGACGGTGGCGCCCTGCGCGGTCTCGATTGTCGACTGGAGCGTGCTGGGCAGCGGGTCGAAGCTGGGCGTGGCGGAGGCGTGGACCTCGATGCGGGACCAGTCCAGCGGGATGGTCGCCCCGGCGGCGAAGGTGCCGTCCCAGGACACGGTGACGCCGCCGAGGACGGAGGCGACGATCGGCGCCGAGGGGGCCGGGGGCGGCGGGCCGTTGACCACCTGAATACCGGAGGTGCCGTCGGCCTGCTGCCCGACGATCGCCCGCAGGCTGCCGGAGTCGTCCTTCACCTCCAGGGCGGCGTTCTCGATCGATGCGCCGTGCGCGACGCGCTGCCCCTTCTTGATCTGGTCCACTTCGCGGCGCAGCCGGGCGACCTCGGCGGTGAGGGAGCTGTAGGTCGGCATGTCAGGCCACCTCCGGGGCGCCGTAGTGGAAGCTGTCGGCCCGGCTCAGGGTGAGGGTGATCTGGTCTTCCCCGCCGTCACCGGCGCCGGGCCGGATCGATTCCGCGGTGATACGCGACCAGCCCGACCATGACGTCCATTCGTTGTTGACATGGACCTGGACGTCGTCGCCGATCTGCCACGAGCCGACCGGCGCGGCCGGATGGTCCCGGACCTGGATCGATTCGACGTCGCCCATGATCTGGCGGCGCTTGCGCTCGGCGGTCACCCGCCGGCCGAGGGTGTCGTTCCCGTTGACAGTCGGCAGGGCGAGCACTGCCTCAAGGCGCAGGCGGCCGTCGCGGACCGAGTTGACCGCGAAGCGCGTCGCTGTGCCCTCCCCCGATCCGGTACCGATGACCGTGTTGGCGTAGTCGTCGCCGGAGTAGGAGACGGGCGGCGCGGACACGATGTTCACGCCGGACCGGAAGCCGATGTCGGTGCGGCGGGCACCGAGCCGCGGGTAGCCGAGGAGGATGCGGCGCCTCACAGTGCCGTTGGTCTGGTACTCGGTGTGGCAGGCGTACTGTGGCGCGCCCTCCTCGCTGACGAGGTCGTCGACCTGGTCTCCGAGCACGGGCGTCTCGTACCAGTGGCTCGCCCACGGCTCCTCCGGGGTGCCGGCCTTCGCGCTGGAGGTGGTTGCGTCGACCACGACGCCGAGATTCCCGTCGGGCTGTTCCTGGGCGTAGGCCCAGATGTCGCGGATGATTTTGCACGGGTCGCCGTAGGTGTACGGGGCGCGGCCGCCCAGGTTGCCGTGGGAGTCGTGCCGGTGCGCCAGATACGAGGACCATCCCGCGGCCTCGATGCTGTATTTGCCGCCCTCAGGTACCGCGGACCAGATGAGGCCGCCCCAGCGGAGGAACCCGTCGGCCTCCACGTAGATGAGGGCCTGGCCGGGCTGGAGCAGGTCCGCGTTGGCGCGCAGGAACTTCGGCGCGAGGGTGCCGGTGAGCGCCCCGGGCCCGTTGAGCTCCCGGCCGAACTCGACCTCGGACAGGGGCAGGGCTGGGTGCAGCATCTCGCCGGTGAGGGCGTGCTGC
Organism: Streptomyces sp. LZ34; assembly: GCF_053890475.1. Taxonomy (NCBI): domain Bacteria; kingdom Bacillati; phylum Actinomycetota; class Actinomycetes; order Kitasatosporales; family Streptomycetaceae; genus Streptomyces; species Streptomyces sp. LZ34. The sequence goes on along the minus strand of NZ_JBSSHG010000002.1, from coordinate 98,876 downwards.
GTCCAGTACCGCCAGCGGCCCATCAGATGGGGCCCTCGGTGAACTCGATGTCGATGACGAACGTCGTGGCCCCATCTACGCCGATCGTGCCCGCATTGGTGGAGCGCGTCCGCATCCGGCTGTAGAAGGGCTGGGTGGTGCCGCGCATGGCCGCGCCCGTGGTGGTGGTCAGGTCGATCGTCTCGGCCATGATCATCGACCCGAGGCGTCGGGCGGCGCTGCCCTGGTTGTCGTCGATGCTGACCCACTGGGCGGCTTCTTCGGTGCCGAGCTTGAAGCGCAGCCCGCCGAAGACATTCCCAGTCGCCAGGCGGATGCCGCCGATGGTGAACATGACCTTCGCCTTGGTAGCCCACGAGGGGATGGCGATGTTCTGCATGTTGCCCGCAGGAGAGGCGGACGCCAGCGGCGGGTGAGTCTTCCACGTCTCGGAGGTGCCGGAGATCTCCACTAGCGGGTCGACCGCGTAATACGGGTAGAGGAACCGGTCCCGGCGGGGATTCGCGACCTTCCGCAGATCCTTGACCATGCTGTTGGTGATGGTCGCGGTCGACGCCGGTATGTCGATCCGTGCGAGCGGGATCGCCGAGTAGCCGGACGGCACGGTCGTAGCACTCGATGAGACGTTGGAGACGACCTCGAAGAAGACGATCGGATCCGTTTCCGGGTCTCGGGTGCCCTCGTACTCCGGGTCCTCCACGCGCAGGACCACCATGTCCGACCGGCCGCTGCCGCCCGTGGGGGCGATGGTGACCGACGTGTCGACGCCGATGTTGTAGGCGCTGTAGGAGCCCTGTACCGAGCTGACCCGGCCGATGATGACCGCAGAGCCGTCCGCGATCTGCACCCCGCCCCCGGGCGTGGCCAGGGCGGTCACCTTCAGGTGGTCGCCTTCGGTGATGCCCTCGTTCGCGCGGGACAGGTCGCGGATCATCATGCGGAACTGCTGGGCGGTGTGCATCGCCCCCGTGGTGGCGATCGGCGTCGGGTTCAGTGCCATGGCGGTCTCCTCAGATGGCCTTGTAGGTCGGCCACCAGGTGACGGCCAGGGTGCTGGTCAGGGTCGGGTCGGTGGCGGTCCACTGGATCTCGTTCAGGCCCGGCGCGAGAACGAACTCGTCGATACGGGACTTCGGCGCGAGGGGGGCGCCGCCGCCGTTGTTGCGCAGCACGGTGCGCCAGCCCGGCCGGGTGTCGATCTCCACCCACTCCCCCGCGGCGAGGGTCGTCTGCACGGTCAACGTGCGACCGGACGCGACGTGGGTGATGGTCGGGTTGGCGCAGGGGCCGTTGACCCGCAGCAGCGGCCAGGCGGGGGCGGTGCCTTCGACCTCGAGAAATCCCGGGCGGCCGACGGCCTCGGGGTCACCTGCGATCGTCAGCGGAAAGACGAGAGGGAAAGTGAGCCCGCCGGACGTCAGCAGGCCGAGGGGGATGGATGTCGTGCCGGTGGAGTCGGCGTAGAAGTAGTGGTCCTGGGCCTGGAACTCGATGTCGCACGGTGCGAAGCCGTGGATCATCTGGGTGAGGTCGGGCTCCAGCTTCCGGATCCTGCCGCGGACTGTGCGCGCGGGGCGGCCGGGGAACTTGAGCCGGAGGTCCATGGTGGTGCCGCCGGCGCCGCGCACCGCCGGGGTGTCCGGCAGGTCTTGGAGTGCGGCGAGCCGGTCAAGGACGGTGGCCGGGTTGCCGATGACCTTGATGGCGGCGTCGATCCTGATCGTGCGGCCGCCGTAGTAGTCCCGGCCGAGCCACAGTCCGTCCTCGGATGGCGGCTCCACGTCGCTGGTACGGACGGGCGGCTGACCCAGGCCCTCTAGCGCGCGGACCTGCACGTCGGTGCCGGCGCCGATGAGGACTCCGCCGAGTTCGTGCTGCCAGTCGTCCAGCTCTACCGGTGTGCTCACCGTGCCCCCACTCCGCCGCGCGCAAGGCGCCGCAGCTGGTACGAGTTGTCGGCGTCGATCCGGCGGGCGGTCTCGGACGCGCTGCCGCCGGAGGTGACGTGCCAGGTCTGGGAGCCGACCAGCGGGCCCTGCTCGCGGATGACGACGACGCGGCCGCCGTCGCCTGCGGGGGTGATGCCGAGGCCGAACCGGTGCGCCACATCCGACAGGACGTTGGTGGCGGCGCCGCGCTTGCTGGCGCCGAGCGGGATGTAGGCCTCCCCGCCGGTCTCCGGCTCGGCGAACCGGACGATGCCGCCGCGGGTGGCGTACATGCCGGCCCGGATGCCGCCGTTCGCGTAGGCCATGCCCTTCTCGGCCTTGGCCAGGTCGGCAAGGAACTGTGCGGCCCGGCCGCCGAGAGATTTGGAGATCTGGCTCTTGGCCTTGGTGGCGACGGCGATGATCTCGTCCTCACCCAGGCCGGTCTTGTCCGCCACAGCGTGGATGCCGACCTTGCTGGAGGAGATAGCGGCGATGATCTGCACCATCTCTGCTACTTCATCAGGGGTCAGCGCCTTATTGGCCTTCTTCGCCGCGTCGTTGGCTTTCTTGGCCTTGCCCTTGTCCTTCACCGCGGAGGAGGCGATGTCGATGGCGGCCTGGTCGCCCTGCGAGGCGAGCTGGGCGGCGAGGTCGCCGTAGCCCATGGATGCGAGCTTGGCGAGGTCGGCCTGGAACTTGCTGTTGCTGGTGTTGGCCTTCTCGAGCTGCCGCGTGTAGTCCGTGAGGCTGGCCTTCGCTGTCTTGGCGAGGGCGCGGAGTGCGGCGGCCATCTGCTCGATGTACTTCTTCGACCCGTTGGCCATCTTCTTCGCCAGCAGGACGCCGTCCTCGCCCATGCTGGCGAGTTGTTCCGCGACATCGGAGCCGACCCGGTCGGAGACCTTGGTGAGGTTCGCGTTCCAGGCGTTCGCCGCCTTCGCGGTGCTCTTGAGCTTCGCCTCGATGGCGGACAGGGAGAAGTAGTCGACCTCTTTGGTGCCGTGCTTCGTCTTCACCTTGCGGGTCTTGTGTCCGGCCTGCCCGGCGTCGGAGGCGGAGTACAGGGACCCGGTCTGGGGGTCGTACCGCCAGTCGGTGACGGATCCGTCGGCGTTCCACTCGATACCGCGCGGGTCGCCGCCGAGGCGCCGCACGATCTCCTCGGTGATCCGGCGAGACCGGGGCCTCTTGGCGGGGGCGAAGGGGACGTATCCCTCGCCCTGTGTCTCCGGCTCTCCCCACACCCGCCAGGATCCGGCTGGGGCGATCTGCGCGACGTGGTTCTCGGACCCGCCAGAGAAGCGTCGTACACCGCCGCGCTGGATGCCGCCGTTGGCGTAGTAGTCGACGATCCCGCCGTCTGCTTTCCCGAACCCTCCGAACCCGCCGAGGGCGGATATGGCGGCGCGTGCCGCCGCGATGCCCGTGGCGACCACGTTGATTGAGACTGTCTTGCCACTCAGCCTGTTGATGGCGGACTGGATCGCGGCGGCCTGCGCGCTCGGCGTTCCGGTGGGGATGGTGATGGTGACGTTTTTGCTGCCGGGAACAGCGTGGATTTTGAACCCGAGGGCTTCCAACTGCTGGCGGGCCTCAGCGGTCGGCGCCCGCATGGTGATGGTCTTGCCCTTGGTGTCCCGGACCTTGGCCTGGACGCTCTGCAGATCCTTGATCGCCGCCTTGGTCTCGGCGGTGAGCGTGACCTTCTTGTCCTTGACCGCCCCTTCCTGCCTCAGGAAGTCCGCGAGGGCCTGCTTCGCGGCGTCGGTCTTCGCGGTCAATTTGTACTCGCGGGTGCCCGGGATCAGCTTCGCGGTGATCCCGATCTCCTCGAGCTTCTTCTTCGCGTCCGCAGACAGTGCGTCGACCTTGACGGTCTTCTTGTCCGGGAACCGCTCGAACTCGGCCTGCACCGCCAGCAACTCCGCGAGGGTGGAGTCCAGCCCCTTGGCCTGAAGGAGGATGCTGACCTGGCCAGGGATCAGGCCCAAGGAATCGGCCACGCCCTCGGCCTGGGTCTTGGTGAGGCCGTAGTCCTGGGCAAGCTTGACAGCGGCATCGCGGGACTTCTGCATCTCCTCCCGGGCCGCTGACAGCTTCGTCGGCAGGTCTTTGCCTTGGGAGTCTGCGAAGTCGTAGGCCGCGATGGCCGCCGTACCCGCGGCGTCGGTCAGGTTGTTCAGGGTGCCGAAGAGGGCCTGACCATTCTTCGACGTGGTGTCCAGGGCTCCGTTGGACTGGAGCAGGGCCTTGCCGTAGCCCTGGGACTTGTCGATGCCCTCCTTCATCGCGTCGTTGGCCTGGGTGATCGCCTCGTTCACGCGGGCCTCGGCCGCCTGGAGGCTGACAGAGCCGCCCGACAGCAGGTCCAGGGACTGGCGCAGCGCACGGGTGCGGGAGTCGGCGTCCGCGGTCTTGTCCGCCAGCGCCCCCACGGCGTCCTTGAGCTGGTCGTAGGCGCTGACGCCCTTGTTCTTGTCGATGGTGTCGGTGAGGTCCTTGGCGTTCTTCCGCGCGGTCGCGGCATCCTTGCCGAGCTGGTCCAGCGCGTTGGCGGCCAGCAGGTACTTCATGCCGTCCATGCCGTCCTGCGCGGCGGCCAGCCCGGCGAGCTTCTTTTTCAGGGCGTCGATGGACGAGCCCTGGCTCAGGTAGGCGTCGGTGACCTGCTTGAGCGTGATGCCCTGTTGCCCGAGGAAATCCATCAGGTTCTTGCGGTGGCCCCCGAGGGTGGTGTTGAACTTCGCCTGCTGGATCTGCTGGGCGGCGGTGGCGCGGACTGACTCGTTGATCCGCCCGTTGGACTGCTGGAGCGCCCCGGTGAGCGCGTCAACCTGGGCTTTGTGCTCGGCCGCTGCCTGGGCCGCTTTCTGCTGCTCGTCCGCGTACATGCCGAGGGCCAGGGACGCCCCGGCGATGGCCACGCCCCACGGGCCGCCGAGCGCGTTCATGAGCCCGCCGCCGAGGCTGCGGGCCCCGGTCCCGGCGGCGGAGGCCACGCCACGGAGGGTGTTGGCGAAGCCCGTGCCGGACGCGGTGGCGCTGCGGAACGCCGCGCCCATCGCGCCGATCGTGGTGGAGCGAGCTTGGAGAACAGCCATGGCGGCGCCGTACCGGGTCAGGGACACCCCGCTGGAGGCGGCGAGCGAGCGTTGGAGGGCCATCTGCTGGTTGAAGCTGGCGAAGCTCGTGCGGAGAGGGCCGGATACCTGGCCGGCGAGCCTGCCGAGGGCGGGTTGCACGCGGTTGAACAACAGCATGGCGAACACCGCACTCTGGATGGGCCCGGGGAGGGCGCCGAACGCGGAGACGAGCCCGCCGACCAGGTGCCCGATCGGGCCCAGCACGGTGGACAGGGCGCCCACGGCGGTGGCGGCGGCGTCCAGGATCATCACCAGCATGTCCATGGCCGTTGCGGCGCCGGAGGATCCGGAGGTGACATCGGCGAACGCTGAGACGATCGGATCGACGCCGTCGGCCAGGTTGGACAGCACCTGGGCAGCGAGCTTCGCGGCGGTGATGATGAGGTGCAGGGCCGTAGCGGCCGCATCCGCTCCGAAATCCCTGAACCCGCTCCCCATGTCCCGCGCGGCGTCGGCGATGCCGCCGAACTCGCGGCGGACTGCTGCGACGATGTCGGGCCCGAAGAGGGTCGCTGCGGCGTTGAAGTAGTCGAAGAACGCGGTGATCTTTGGGGTGGCCTTCGACATCGCCGAGGTGATGCCGCGGGTCAGGAACTCAAGGCCCGGAGCCATCCCGTCGTAGATCGCCAGCCCGGTCTGCTTCGACTGGGTCTTCAGCTGGGTCATGGCGCCGGCCAGGCCCTTGCCCTTGGCCGCGGCGATCTCAGCAGCCGATCCGGTCTGACTGACGGCCCCCATCAGCGCGTCGAAACTGTCGACGCCCTGGTGCGCGAGAGCGATCGCACCGGACATGGCCGGCTTGCCCATGGACTTCTTGACCGCGGCGGCGAAGTCCTGCTGGCTCATCTTGTGCTGGGCCTTCGACAGGCCGTCGATGACCGTGCGGAGGCCCTTGAAGTTCCCCTGCGCGTCCCACGCCTCGATGCCCATGGCCTTCAGGCCCTCGATCATCTGCGGGGTGGGGGCCGCGAGGTTGGCCATCATGCCGCGCAACGTGGTGCCCGCGGTCTGGCCGAGGATGCCGGCCTTGCCGAGCATGCCGACCGCTGAGGCAGCCTCCTCCATGGAGACGCCGAGCCCGTGTGCTACCGGGCCGGCGTACTTCATGGCGTAGTAGATGTCCATGATGTCGCCGGACGCGGCGTTGGCGGTCGAGGCGAGGATGTCGGAGGCGCGGCCTGCCTGATCGGCGCCCATTCCGAACTGATCCATCATGTCGCCGAGGTACTTCGCGCTGTCGGCGGCGGACACCTGGGCGGCCGACGCGAGCTGAAGGGACGCGCGGGTCGCGGAGATCGCCTGGTCGGTGCGGAAACCCGCCTTCGCGAGCTCCACCATGGCGTCGGCTGCCTCGGTTGCCGAGGCGTTCGGCAAACTCAGGTCGTTGCCGAGCTGGGCGGCGGTCAGCGCAGCGCGCTTCATCTGGAGCTGCGTGGCCCCGGTGACCGCGCCGAAGCTATTCATCGCCTGCTGGTACTCATTGCCGTTCTTGACCAGCTCGCCCATGCCCAGCACCAGACCACCGCCGGACAGCAGCGCGGCCATGCGGGCCAGCTCGCCGCGGGCGCTGCGTGTGTCCCGTGCGATGCCGCGCAGGGCCCGCGTGTTCCCGACCCGGTTCATGTGGGTGGAAGCGGTACGGGCCGCGGCCGCGAGCCGAGTCAGGTCCCGGATAGCGGCGTTGATCTGCGCGTTCATGCCGCGCAGGTGGGCGCCGGCCTGGCGGGAGTTGGTGCCGAGGCTGTTGAGGTGCCGGTTCGCGATCCGGGCGGCGTCCCCGTACCGGCCGAGTTGCCGCGCGCTGGTGCGGGCGTTGTTCCCGAGGTTGTTCAGGTGCCGGGCGGCCTGCCGGGCCTCACGGCCCAGGGTGCGGATGCCGTTCGCCGAGGTGCGGGATGCGACACCAAGCTCGCGCACCTCGCGCTTCGCGGCCTGTGCGGCGCGTTCGAGGGAGCGGGCGTGCTGGGCGGACTCGCGCAGCACGCGGGCGAGGCTGTTGCCCTGCGCCCGCAGATCGACCGACAGGTTCCAGTTGGCCACCGCCCGCCCCTCCTCTCAGCTAGTCGTCGTCTTCGTCGTCGCGCCGTCTGCGGCCGGTCAGCTCCCGCTGCGCCTGAAGCGCGGCGTGTACGGCGGACGGCAGCAGGTAGACCTTCATGCCGCGGGCGGCCTGGCCCTCGGTGGGCAGCTCGGCCTGCTTGTCCGCAATGACTTCGCAGCCGACGCACTTGTGGGTGGCGGCCACGTACGCGTCCTCGTCGCCACCAGCCGCTTCGTCCCATTCGGCGTCCCGGGTGCCGCACTGGGGGCAGACGGTCCGCTGGTAGTCGCGGTAGGCCAGGGCCTTCTGCCGGTCACGCGCGGTCCAGGTGCCGTCTCCGATGCCCCGGAATTGAGAGTGCGGGATGCCCCACCGGTCACACAGCTCAAGCTCGGTGCGTAGCCGGACATCGGAGATCAGCCTTTTCCCACGTCAAGGCGGGTCACCTGCTGCACGTCCCACGCGGTCTGAAAGAGCTGAGCGGCCTCGCCCTCTGCCCAGGTGTTCAGGTAGTGGGCGGCGTCCTCTTCGGTGATGCCGTCCAGGGACGATTGGGCGATCAGCTTCGGTCCGAGCGTTTCGACGTCGTACTCGAGGCCGTCGTCGGACTGAACCTCACTCGCCGGGTGCTCCTTCTTCAGCGCCTCGAAAACAGGGCGCTCCAGCGCCTGGAATCGGAGGACGATGGCCTCTTCGTCGAACGCCGCCTGCGCCTTGGATACAGCGCGGGCAGCGGCGGCCGCCCGCTTCTTCAGGTTCGCATCGCTCGGATCAGCCTCAAGAAGCCGCTTCGCTTGCCGATCCTCGTACTGGGCTTCACCGAGGGCTTCTTTGACGACCTCGTCGTCGCAGATGGTGAGCTTCGCGATGGGCCGGTTGCGGTTCCGCAGCCGCTCCACGGTCTTCGCCCAGTGTGCGTCCTTGGCGACGGCGTCGGCCGGGGGCTCGATGGTGGTGGTCATGGTGGTCCTCCGTCAGGGAAGGGGGACCCGGCCGGGCGCCGCACGGGCGCCCCTTCCCGAACACGTCGTGTCGGGCCCGGCCGGGAGCTGGGGGAGAAGGTGGCGGCGCGGATCAGGGCCCGGTCGGGACGGTGGCGTTGAGTAGCGGCCGGTCGGTGATGGAGAACTTGACCATGAGCTTGGCGGCCTCGTTGTCCGCCGTGATCTCGGCCGAGTTGGAGGCCACGCGCACCGGGTAGACGTCCATGCCCTTGGCGGCGGCGGCCTTGCCCTTGCGGCAGATGATGACGAAACCCACCGTGCCCTTGGCAAGGTCGGTCTCGAGGGTGTCGCTCGTGTCGTCCTCATAGAACGTCAGCGAGCTGTCGGAAGCCTGGTCATCACCGGGGATCTTCGACACGAACGTGGAGTCCATGTCGGGGGTCTCGATCTCCTGGTTTTCCAGGGCGAACCCCTCGACCGCAGCGATCTGCTTGGTGTAGTCCGTCGCGCCGGTCATCTCCGCGGCGGTCGGCAGGTAGGAGGTGGAGGCAATCGTCTCGGCGAACAGGATCTTCGTTACGCCCTTGCGGTTGAACCTGGGCATGGGTTGGGCCCCTTTTTTCACGCGGTGTGTCAGTGGCGGCCACTACAAGGGGTGGCGTCCGCGTGGGGTCCCGCCGCGGTGCGGTGAAGCGCCTGACCGGGGTCAGGCGGTGGTCAGGCCGAGCCTGTACCTCTGCACGTAGCTGATGATCCCATCTGCTGGGTCGTTCGTTGCCCCGGGTTCGGTCTCCAACTCCCGGCAGATGCAGGAGACACCGGGGATGTCGAGGTCGTGCAGCCACAGACCCGTCGTCGGGTCACGGCCGAGGAACGCGGTGCGCGCCTTGTCGGCCATGCCCTCGACCTGTTCGAGGGTGCCGTACGACCCGGACTGACCCGGCGTCGGCCCGGACACAGAGGTGACCTGGTAGACGATCTCCATGTCCTCGTGCTCGTCCGCATATGGCGCGCCGGACACGATCACACCAACCACGGTGAGGACGTAGTACGGCGGGGCCTTGAAGCCGCTCGCGGTGCGCGGGATCGAGCCCTTCCCGATCGGCAGGGAGGTCGCCGTGCCGAGCAGCGCGGCCCCCGCATTGGTGACGATGCGCTTCTCAATCACCGCAGGCTCTCCTCGACAGCAGACCGCATCGCCATGCGCAGCGCCCCGGTGATGGCCGGCAGAGACGGCTGGACGTGCGGGAACGGCGGCTGGTTGTAAACCCGGCCCAGCGAGTCAGCGCCAACGAAGCCGAACTCGAGGCGCCGTCCCTGCGGCCGGTCGGTGCCGATCGTGCACTGCGCCCCGTACGGCAACCTGCGGTTCACCACCTGCCACGAGTTTCGGTAGTCGCCGGTGATGACGTTCGGGCCGGGCCGGCCGGAGGCATGCCCGCGGATCTGGGCACGGCCGAGCTCGCCGACGTGCTGCATGTGCCGGTGGATCGCCGGGCCGATCCGGTGCGCGGCGGCCTCGAGACGGTCGGCGAGCTGTTCGGGCGTCACAGCGTCTCCCGCGGGGCCTGGTTCTGGTCGAGGGGGGTGATACGGACGGCCTCGAGGGTCGCGGCGCGGGCGGGGTCCTGAGCGATCCACGACCGGCCGATCAGCGCCGTGTTCGCCGGATTGTGCACGGCGATGACCGTGATGATGTCGTCCTTGGCGGCCATCGGCGCGGTGAGAGGGGTGAAGAGCCGGTAGCGGGAGCGGGTCTCCTGGATCCACATCTGCCCGGCGTCCGGGACGGCGGACATCTCCGACTGTGCGGTGCCGCCCTGCACGGCGCCGGGTCCCTCGTACACGGTCTCCCCCGGCGGGTATTCGTTCTGGCCGGTGTCGGGGTTGTAGACGGGGTCACCGCCGCCCGGTCGGCTGATGCGGACGGTGTCGACCAGGAGGTTGGTGTCGAGCCAGCGGCCGACGGCGGCGAGGACGTTGTCGAGGCCGGGCATCAGGGCCTCCCCCGTGCCCAGTCGGCCAGTTGGGCGAGCATCGCTCGGGTGAGGTCGTACTGGACGTTCTGGAGGTCGTCCCGGTTGAGCGCGGCGGTCTCGAGGGCGCTGGGTTCGATGCTGGCCAGGAACTGGGCGATGGCCTCGCCGGGCTCCTCCGGTACGGCGACGGCGACGCGGGCCAGCCCGTCGAAGATGGCTCCGGCGGGGCTGCGGACGTGGAGGAGGAGCAGCGGAAGGGCGTTGGCCACGTCGTGCTCGAGGGTGTAGCCGACCACGTAGTTGCCGACCTCGGCGTCGTCGATGCTGATGTTGGCGTGGCCGGGCTGCGCGTCGATGACGACATTGTGCACGGACGGCCCAGGGGAAGTAGTCATCTTGAGCCTTTCGAGATCATTCGTCATCACGTGAGATGTCAGCACGCATGCGCGTCAGGGTGTAGTCCAGCAGGCCCATCAGTCGGTGGTAGGGCACCTGCCCGGTACCGTCCGGCACGAGAGTTCCGATTTGAGTGAGACCGTCTCCGTCGGCGTCGTATCGCTGCAAGGAGGTGATCACGATCCACTCTGTGAGGACCCCGTCGAAGCCCTCAAGCCGCCCGACCTCCGACACGGCATCTTCCAGACGCCTGTAGGCGGCCTTCAGTTCGGGGCTTTGCTCCGTCACGTCTACTTCTGCTTCCTCCGGCCTTGGCCGGTCTTCTGCGTTTTGAGCGCGAACGACGACTTCGGCAGCTTGCTCCGCTCCTAGTCGGCGACGTCCTCCACCCGAGTGAAGTGCTGGACGATGGCGTACTGCATGCGATGCCCGCGGACACGCTCGGTGTCCTCATGGATACTCGGCACCTGAATGCCTGCCTGCCGCTCGGCGAGCGTCATGAACGCGTAGAAGTCCTCGAACGATCCCCTGGCCTTTGCCACAATCGATCGCTTCGACCGGCGGCCCCCCTCGGTGGCGTCGTCCCAGGACGCCATAGGGGATCCGTAAATGAGTTGGCCATGCTCTCGTTCGACCTCGTGCAGCATGCGGGCTGCGGCCTCTTCGCGGGCGGCCAGAACTGGGTTCGGGGCTTGGTTCATGCCTGATCTCCTGATGCGATGTCGGTCCGGCCAGTCAGGTCGGGGCGGGGATGGAACTCGCGTATGCAACCGTGATGCGCGCTGGGGTAGGTGGCGCACTCCTCGACGGAGCGGATGGTGCCATCGGCGTGATCGGTGTCCGGGTGATTGACCCATCCGCACTCCGGCCCGTCCCGGACCTCCATCCACTCGACGGAGAGCTCAAGCCGGGCGGTGTTGACCGCGCCTGCGTTGGCGGTGACGACGCCCTGCCAGGACAACGCGGAGTGCGCCCAGGAGTGGACCGGGTGCCGGGCCTGGTTGGCGTAGATGACAGTGTCGAGCGGATGCGCCTCGAGGAGTACGGCCGCATCAACGCCGGAGGCGGCGCGTACGGCGTCCTGGGCGGCTCGGGCGAATACCTGAGCGCGGCGTACGGCCTCGCCGATGCGGCGGATCAGGTCGGCCCAGAACGGGGCGGTCAGGCCGGTGATGGCCGCTTGGTGGTCCGTGGTCCAGGTGAACAGCCGGATGTCCCGCTCGGCCGCGCGGAGGGCTCGTATGGCGCCGTCGCGGTAGGCGATGGGCAGGTCCTGCGCAGCCCAGCGTTCGGCCAGGGCGCGGGCCTGCCGGTCGTACTCGGCCACCGCGGCGTTGAAGTCGACCATGGCCTCGCGGATGCGGCGCGTCCGTCCCACCGCGCGGCCGCCTTCGATCTGCTCGAGCCGCTGGAGGAGGCTGGCCTGGCTGGTGCGGAGGATGGCCCACGTGCGGGTCAGCTGCGCCACGGCGGCCGCGATGAGCGCGGTGAGCTCCTGCCGGTCGTCCCGGGTGCGTGGGTCGCGGACGGGCGTGGTCATCGGCGGGGCCGTTCGCGGAGCTGGATGACCGAGAAGCCGATGCTGCTTGTGTCGTCTCCGGGTGGGTCGTCGGGCGCCGGGGGCTGGCCGGACTCGAGGCGGGCGATGTCCCGCTCGATCGCCTTGATGTTCTCGGTATAGGTGACTCCGACGACGGAGGTGACGTTGACGGAGGCGGGCTGCTCATGGACCAGGGCGGCCTTGCGCTCGTACAGCACCTCCAGTGCCACCGCGCGCGCGGAGCCGAGGCGGGTGTAGCGCAGATCGAGGTCGGCGAGGTGGGTGGCTGTGCCGAGCTGGCTGATGAGCCATGCGCGGATGGTGTCGTCCACCGGTCACCTCCAGAAGTTGAGTGGGAAGGGGGTGGGGTACGGTGCGGGCTCGTTGGCGCCCCAGCCCGTACGGGCCCGCACCGCGCGCGTCAGCTGCCGCCCTCGTCAGCTGACTTCCGGCCCCGGGCCGGTGTACGGGCCGTCGCCTTCTTTGCGGCGGCCGGCTTGGTGCCCTCTCCGTCGTCCTTCGCGGACTCGGTGTCGGGGGCGGGGAGCTTGCCGTCCTCCCACGCGTCCGGGTTGGTGACCAGGGCCGCCAGGCGCGGCTCGGGCTCCTCCCCCGCTGAGAGCATGACGTCGCGGTGCCGTTCCGGGTCTCGGACGAAGACGGTCTTCGCGAGGATGGCCATGGCGATCAGTCCTCGCCGAGCACGGTCGCGGAGATGTGAATGTCCGGCACGTACATCACCGGCATCGCCACGGCCGATGCGGTGGTGGAGAACTGCACCGGGTTGGACGTCTTCTCCGTGGAGACGTAGATGCCCGGCTCCTGCTGGGCGACCAGGCCAGGGTTGTCTCCGCCCTCGAGCTCGAGCTGTTCGGCGGTGATGCCGTACTGGGTCTCGGCCCACTGGGAGGGGTTCGGCGGAAGCATGATCCACCGGTTCTCGGGGATGGTGCGGACGTACTGGTCGTCGGTCCACACCTGCACGTCGTAGGTCTCGACGGGCGGCAGGTTCCAGCGGGCGCGGACGGCGTTGACCTCGTTGGGGGCGAGGGTGGCCGAGGGGGTGGTCTCCGGGCTGGAGGCGTTGAAGAACGCCCCGCGGTACTCGACGTTGGAGGCGAGGACGGACACGGCCCGCTCGGAGGTGAGGACCTTGACCGGGCGGGGTGCGCCGATGCTCTTGAGGTAGCGGATCCACGCCATCTCGTCGGTGAGCGGGGTGGCCGTGGGCTGGTCCCACAGCACACCAGCGGTGGGCCGGTTCGCGGACGGAACGTTCCAGTTGACGTCCAGGCCGAGGCCGGGGAGGTTGACGACTCCGTCGGTCAGCAGCTCACCGGCGGCGATCTCCATGGCGGTCTTGACGGACTCGAAGTGCCGGTCGAGGTCGTCGTACAGCTTGTCGAGGAACTCCTGGTCGTCGGCGCCGCGGGCGGCGGACGCGAGGATGATCTGGAGTTCGGTCATCGGCAGGGTCTGGCCGACCGGGGGCAGCATGCCCTCGTTGACGACGCGCTCGGCCTGCCGCTTGGCGATGACGTTCGGCGCGTCCCACGCACGGAACTTCGCGGCGTTGACTCGGCGCTTGCTGCTCTCGGTCTTGAACTTCACCCCGTTGATCTTCTTCTCCGGCACGATCTGCCGGGTGAGGAGGTAGTCCTCGGGGGTGATGAGGCCACGGACGTAGGCGTTGATGTCGTCCGGCGTGACATTCCGCAGGAGACGGTCCAGGGTGCTCATGATCGGTCTCCTTGGTTACCGGTAGTGGATGTTGACGCCGGGCGCGACGGATGCGACGTCGGTGGGGTCGAACGGGATGGGGCACAGGTTGGCGTAGACCTCGCCGAACCACAGCAGCGCCCCGGAGGTCTTCGTGGAGCCCGGCGTGAACAGGGACTCGGTGCACAGGAACCCGGCCAGGGTTTCCGTGCCGTCGGATGCTGTCGCGGCGCCGCCGGCGGTGGTGGTGGCCACGGTGACGGCCGGCGAGGTACCGCCGGTCAGCCCGGCAGCGGAGGCGGTCATCTGGCTGACGTCGTCGCCGAGGTACTGGCCGACGAAGGTGACGACCACAGCGGTTCCCGGGTGCGGGCCGCCGGTGACGGTGACGTCGCCGACGCCCACGTTGGACAGCGCCTCCAGCGCGGTCTTCACCTGCGCCGCAGTGGCGTTGTACGGGATCCCGGCGGTGGTCTGCCCGGAGAACGTCAGCGTGTAGGTGCCGCCGGTCGGCGTACCGGTCACGGTGACGGTCTGCACCTCGGATGTCGGCCCCGAGTAGGGGGCGTACAGCCCGGACGCTGTGATCTTTCCGAGGGGGATGCCGGACTTGATGACGTTCCGCGGCTGGAGCAGCGTCCCGGCCTCGTAGTGGACACCGGCGACGAACTTCGTCGTGTCCAGCGTGATGGTGTTGGTGTCGTTGGTTCCCACGAGGGAGGCGAGCCAGGGCCGGTCGGCGGTGGCTTCCTCGCTCACGGTCATGGGCTGGAAGTCGTTCACTTCCCTCTCCTCATGCTGTGGCTGGTGTTCTGCTGCGCCTGGTGGGGCGCGTCCACGGGGAGGAGAGGGCGTGGTCCCTGATGGTGCGGGGTCGTGCGGTCTATGCGGCGGGAATCTTGCCTCGGCGGCGCAGCATCTCCAGGCCGCGCTCGCCTGGCTTGGCGGGGTTCTGCCGCGGCGGGGGGCCGCCAGCGGGCGCTCCGCCAGGGGCCGGCGGCGGGGAAGTAGGCGGTGTAGCCGGGGTGGCGCCGAACAGCTCGGGCCGACGCTGCTTCAGCGCGGTGGCGGCTTCCCGCACGGTGTCGTCGTCGGCGTCGCTGTCGACGCGCAGCAGCGCCGCCGCGTCCTCGAGGTCATCGCCCGTGGCGCCGAGACCAACCAGGACAGCCCGCCGGTTCGCGCTCCGCTCCCTGGCGACAGCAGCCGCCTCCCGGGTGGCCAGTTCCTGCTCCCGCTTGGCCAGGGCCTGCTCGCGCTTCTCCTGCTCGGACAACTGCGCCTCGCGGGCCTTGCGGGCTTCCTCGATGAACGCCTTCGCGTCGTCCACGTTCGTGAAGCCGTGCTCGGCCGCGAACTCCTCGAGCGCCTTCCGGGCCCCGGCGCGCTCACCCTGCGCCTTCTCCTTCGCGGCGAGGGATGCGACCTCTTCCTGGGTGAAAGTGCGGGTGGGCGGCGGGCCGGGCTTGGGCGGCTCGGGGGTGGCCGGAGGTGTGGCGGGGGGCGGGTCGCCGCCGTCAGCGTAGAAGGTGGGGCTGAAAAGGCTCGGGGCGTAGGGGTGCGACCAGCCCGGTATGGCCTGGCTGGTGTGCGGGTGGTGCAGCGCGGGGCGGCGCATGAGGGCTGGTCCTCCCACAGGAGTAGTCGTCGGCCCCGCGCCTGAGATCAACGATCGCACGATTGTCACGCGGTGTTGCCCCCGGTCTGCCCCGTGGGACTGTTTTCGCTGGTCGGCTCGGCGTTGTTGCCGGGCTGGATGCTCTGCTGGCCGGGGACGGGCGGGAGCTGCGGCGTGGGCGGGGTATCGACCTGCTCCAGGTCGAGGCCGAGGAAGTCGCCCACCGCCGCGGTGTCGCCGGTGGCGTCGGCGAGGGCCTTGGCTTTCTCGAACTGGCGGGACTCGATCCGCTTGATCTCCTCGGCGACATCGTCGATGGGGAACCCGGCTTCAGCGAGCATGCGGACCGCGGTCTCCCGGCTGAAGACCTTGTCAACGCCAGCGGTGACCTGCTCGAGAACCGACTGCTTGTCGGTGGGTGTGTAGGGGCCCCAGGTGATTTTCGCGGGCTGGACGGTGACCCCGGCCCAGTCGGGGTGCTGCCCGGCGAGGTAGAGGCGCTGCACGAACCGCAGGAGGAGCGTGTACTTGTGGTCGCGGGCCAGCCGCATGCCACCGATGAGCGAGTCGAGCGGGCCCAAGCTGAGCTGGAGCGCGTACCCGGACGGGACCTTGGAGGGGTCGAGGGTGCCGAGGGAGACGGCGGGGAGGCGGGCGACGTTCGCGGCGCGGTCCTTGAGGTCGTGGACGTGCTCGCGGAGCCCGGCCAACTGGGGGGCCGTGTCGATGCTGGTGAGGCGGCCGTTCTCGCCGAGGTTCCAGGCGGTGCCGGGGGCAACGTCGAGCTGTGAGCCGTCGCGGCCGGTCTGGACGCCGGAGATGCCGATGATGGGGGCGCCGGTGGTGGCGGACGCGCGGGAGGAGTCTGTGTCCGCTCCGGCGAGCTCGTCGAAAACTTGGAGGACTTTGGCGAGGCTGGACTGGCCCCAGTGCTCCTCGGCCGGGGGCACGGTGTTGGGGACGTGGATGACCGGGATGAAGTCCAGTAGCAGGTCGAGGTGGTCCAGGACTTCGCCGTCGGAGCGGGTCGCGAACGTCGCGTGCTCGAACGGCAGGGAGTCAACGTCGACCGGGCCTTTGATGTCGCTGAGCTCCCAGGTGGCGTCGGTGAGGTAGCAGGTCACGTAGCTGGGTTCGTCGTTCCAGGCGTACATCCTGCTGATGGCGCCGCTGTCGGGGTTCAGGGTGTCGCCGGGGGTGAGCGGCGGCGGGGGCACCTCGATGCCGTCCGGGGAGTCGATCGGCTCGGGAGCCGGAAGGGGCGCCCGTACCGCTCGGCCGGCTTCGTCCACGCCGGGAGCGGTGGCCGGCCGGATCCAGTCCAGCTCGTAGGTGATGCGCCGCAGCCGCGCCTTGAGCCCGCGCTTCGGGTCCTCCGGCAGATCCCAGGCGAAGTGGACGCGGGTCGGGTACTCCCCGCCGTCGTCATCCTCGCCGATGACCGGGAAGTAGAAGCCGGGGTCGGAGACGCGCAGGGTGGGCCGCTTCTTCCCGGGGTCCCACGCCAGCCGGTACACCCCGTCTCCCAGGCTGACGGCCTTGCGTTCGCACTGCTGCATGCGCATCGGTAGTTGCTCGGTCTCCGCCCACTTCTCCAGCAGCTCCTGCACCCGGGCCGCGGCGGACGCCTCCGGGGTGGGCTGGCCGTCGGTGGTGTCGTCCTCGGCTCCGGGGACGGTGATGTGCTGCTCCCGGCCGAGGACGTGCGCGAGGAGGGTGTCGCAGAACATGGACGGGTCACCGAACTCGCGCCGGTCCCGGGCGTGCAGGTCGCCGCCCACCTCAGCGAGCTCGGCGGCCTGGTTCTGGTCGTAGGCGGCCAGCAGCTTGTAGGCGGCGAGGCGCTTCTCGTCCTCGGCTGGCACCCACATGGCGGCCGACTCCGGGAACGCCCTGCGGTTGGGCATGCCGAGGTGGTCGCTGTAGATCGGTTTGTAGTTCAGCCACGACCAGGCGTGGATCGTGACGGCACGGATGCCGCTGCGCAGGCCCACCGGTGTCCCTCCGAGTCAGGCCCCGCGCCTGATCATCAGGGTAATGGGATGGACCGGGCCGGTTGCCCCTGACAAGGCACGGCAGAGGGTAGGGGGCTGATCGGACTTCATGGGAACACCGAGCGCGCGGCATCACCCGATCGGAGTAACTGTCGGGTGGATGTGCCCTGCCCGTGGGCAGATTTTCGGGCTAGTGACACGAGTCGACCGTCGCACCGCATAGAGTGCTGTCACGGCTCGACTACGTGGAGCCTGTCGTCAGTTGCTGACCTCTTCGCCGGTTCGGGAAGGAGGTGAAGTGATGGCGAAGCACCGAAAACGGAAAGGCCAGGACTCGGGTCCGCGGCACTTGATGATCTTCTTGCGCCTGGTGGTTGCAGTGATCATCTGGTGCAGAGGTGACTCCTAGCCCCAGCCTTCTCCGCAGCGCCTGGGGTCGCCTCGTGCAGGAGGGGCCCCAGGTCGGTGCTACGCAATGTCTCATGCGCGCACTCACTATTGCGCTTCTACTGTAGGCCAACATATAGATCCACGAGTGGAGATTCCACATTGAGGATCCAATGTGCATCGCAATTTTGACGCAGCATTTGAAGCAGATCCGCTGCTAATCGCAAAGCTATGCGTCTACATATGCCCCGGTTCCGACTGATTCACCGTCGCCCGGACAGCCTGCGATCGGCGTATGGCGCGCTCCCGGTAGCCGCCGCGAGTGGATCTGCCAACTCGGTGAGCAGGTGCACGGCGGAGTCCATGCGGTCTGGTGAGTCCATGCCGGGCATCCAGGTGGCCATCTGTCCCTCGAGGCGGGGGAACTCCCCCACGTGGTGCACGAGACCCTGCTCGTAGAGCTGAGCGACCGGCTCGGCGCGGAGGCGTTTCCCCTGCTTGGCGTTGACGGTGATGACCCGCGGCATGACGCGGCCGTTCGTCAGTCCGTCGCGCTGGAGCTGCTGCCACGCCTGGAGCACATTCTGTTTGGCCATGTCGCCGCCGTAGTTGGTCTCCACGATGATGGCGTCCGCGTCCAGTTCGAGCGCGAGGAGGCAGGTGGTGCGGCCGCGCTCATCGGCGGACAGCTTGGCGGACCGGTCGGCGAGCAGGTAGCAGTGCCCGTCGGCGGTGCGGCCGCCGCCGGTGATGCCGGATTCGTCGTTGCTGTCGTCGCCACCCCCGGCGGGGTCGAGGCAGACGGCGGTCCGTACGAGGTCAACGCCGCGGAACTGCATGGGGGTGATGCGGTTGTCGGTAATCCAGGACCACTGCCACACGCCGCCCTCGAGCGGGCGGGGCTTTTGCATGTACAGGGACCACCAGACGCGTTCGCCGACGGCGCGCCGGATCTTCTCGAGGGCCTTCGTCCCGTACCGCAGCGGCCAGAGGGGTTCGCCAATGGGCCGGCCGAGGGGGTCGTCTTCGGAGTCGGCCAGCGCGGGGAGGTCGAGGACGGTCCAGTCGTCAGCGTCTTCACCTTGGAGGATCCGGCCGGCAAGGTCGTGCTCGTGCCAGCGGGTCTGGATGACGATGATGGAGCCGCCGGGCTCGATGCGGGTGTTGAGGACGGACGTCCACCAGTCCCACAAGCGCTTCCGCATGGTCGGGGACTGGGCCTCGGCGTCGTCCTTGATCGGGTCATCGACGATCGCGAGGTGCGCGCCCTTGCCAGTCAGACCTCCCCCGACGCCCGCGGTAACGAGCCCGCCCTCGAGACGATCGCCCGTCACCAGGTCGGCGAGGTCGAACCGGTTGGCCGCTTTCGATCCGGCGTGGAGGGCGATGCCGAGCTGATCGCCGTAGGCGTGGATGGCGTCGCGGATCCACCGGCCGTGGTCGTCGGCGAGGTCAGCCGAGTAGGAGGCGATCATCACGCGGCGCTCGGGGTGCCGGGCGAGGAACCACAGGGGCGCCCACCGCGCGGCCCGCCGGCTCTTGCCGTGCCGCGGAGGCATGGTGATCAGGACCTTACGGGGGTGGCCGCGGGCGATGTCCCGGAACACCTGGTCGATGAGGTCGAGGTGCGGGGCCTGCTTCTCGCGCCGGTCGGTGAGGACTGCGGCCATCGCACCCGGGGACCGCTTGAGGGCCATGTCCCGCTCGACTGCGGCGAGGGCTGTGCGGAGTTCGGGTGAGGCGGCTCGGGCGACGCGGCGGCGTTGGGCTCGGGGAAGGCGCCGGTACTGGGCGAGGATGTCCGCGTGGGGATCGGCTATGTCAGTCCTCGTCGGTGTCGCCGTCGTCATCCTGGTCCTCGTCCAGGTCGTCCTCGTCGTCGTCGTTCGGGATGCCTCTGTCGCCCCCGGTGTCGTCGTCTCCGGCGATGCCGATGAGCCGGTGCAGCTCGGCTGCCGTAGCGTCACGGATGGGGATGGCGCCGCCGCCGGGGCCGGACAGCTCCGTCTTCTCCGGCTCGTCTACGCCGTCGAGCTTCCGCAGATCCGCAATGATCTTACGTACGGCTTCTGTGGCTTGGAGGTCCTGCCCGCCGATCGCCTTGTCCCATAGTCCGGCGAGCATCTTGGTGAGCCGGGCGCGATGCAACACCCGGTACTGCTCCGCGGCCAAAGCCTCTCTGCGCTGCGCCTTCTCCAGGATTCGGCACAGTTCCTTGGATGCCGCGCCTCGGGATGCCATGCCCAACTCGGCGGCGATCTCATCGTTGTTCAGTCCGGCCATGGCGAGTTCGAGGTGCCGGGTACGGCGGAGGGCGACTTGTGCCTGTTTGGCTTTGGAGGCGGTCATGGCGGTGGGGCTCCCGCGTGTGTGGTTGTGGTCAGGCCCCGCGCCTACCGCCATGATCGGGCATTTTGACCGATCCGTTCCCCCGGCCGGGTTGTGGTGGGACCCTGCACGGCATGAGGAGCATGCGCAGGGCGGGGATGATGACCGGGGCCGCCGCGGCGATCGTCGTGGCGCTGGCGGGGTGTGGCGGGGGTGACGACGGCGGGTCCGGGAAGGGCGAGTCGTCGAAGCCGGCCGCCTCGAGGTCGTCGCCGCCGACGGCAAAGCAGGTGACCGTCGATGAGGCGCTGGCCGCGTACCAGAAGGCCGCGGCAGCGGGCTGTACGGACGCGCCGTCCTGCCAGGACCAGATGACGGCCAAGCTCGCCGCGGCGAAGGACCTGCGGGTCGCGCTGACGGCGGAGGACCGGGCGGCGTACGCGGAGCCGATCCGGCTGATCCGGCGGGCGGAGTCACTGGCCGACCACTACGGGCCGGAGGGGCTGGGCTCGAAGGGTGGGTACGCGGCGGTGAATCAGCCGTTGCAGCAGGCGGTCTCGTGGTTGGCGGTGAACCGGTAGACGCGGAGCGGCCCCGCGTCCAGGGGGCTGGTTCGCGGGGCCGCTGGCCCGGTGCGGAGGGGGTGCGCCGGGCGATCGTGGGGTGTGCGGCCGCCGATCACACAGTTCCTTGGCGCGGGGACACTAAGGAGTTGAATAGCCCGGCGGCCGCACTTCTTGATGGTGAGGCATGTTCGGGGATTCATTGCCCCGGGTCCGCTCTGGTGGTCAGGCCCAGGGTGCGGGTCCGCCGCGGTCCCAGGCGGTGAGCGCCGGCCCGTCGACCAGGACGAGTCGCTGGGCCAGCATGGTGTTGGTCTGGAGGGCGTCGCGGGTGAATCCGCTGGTGGTGACGATGACGCCCAGATCGGCGCCGTGGATGTCGCGGTAGGTGCCGTTGAGGATCTGGATGTGCTCGGAGCCGACCCGGTTGCCTTCGCGGTACCGCTTGCACTGGATGGCGATGCGGCGGCCGTCGCGGAGGCTCACGAGGACGTCGAGGCCGCGGTCGTTGGATCCGCCCTGGGTGATGGTGCTGCGCACGTTGGGGTCGCGCATGGCGAGCCGGGCGACGGCGCGCTCGAAGCCGCCGGAGGTCAGAGCCCGGAAGGCGGCCAGGTCGCGGTTCGTGGCGCGGCCGGCGCGGGGCAGGGTGATGTGGAAGCGTGCCCGGCCGCGGAGGCGCCGTGTCCGGCGGGCGGGGTGCAGCGCGGCGACGGTGCCGGCCAGGGCGGCGGCGGTGAGGGCGGACTGGACGGGCCAGGTGAGTACGACGACGAGCAGGCAGCCGAGGGTTACGGCCAAGCCGGATGGGCTGGTACGGCGTAAGCGGGCGATGGCGCGGCGTCGTCGGGAGCGTGAGCGGGTTCGGCGGATGGCGGTGGCCACGAGGGTGTCCTTCCGATGGTGGACTGGGGCGGCGGCCGGGGGTTGTTCCGGCCGCCGTGGTGCGGGTGCTGGTCAGTTGTCCCGGCTGTCGTCGTCGCGGGGTGCGGAACCGAGGCCGTACATGCCACGGATCACCTTGCCGTCCTGGGTCTGGCGGTGGATCTTCCCTTCCTTGACAAGGCGGCTGAGCGTGTTGTCGCGCGTGGATCCCTCGAGGTCCGTGAAATAGCTGATGGTGTCCCTGTGGGCGTAGTGGATTTTGAGTTCGGCAAGTTCCGCGAGGGCGGCGAGGATCTTCCCTTCCGCGGTAACGGGCTTCGCTGCGCTCGAGAGCGGGATGGCCGGGTGAGCAGGCTGCTGCTCGGCGCCTTGGTGCCGGTGGTGGACGATGCGGTGCGCAGGTCGGCTGGCGGTGCACTGCGCGGACACTTGGATGGCTGCGCTGGCTGCGCGGGTGTGGATCACGTGAGCGGTGATCGCACCCGCAAGAGTCCCAACGACGGCGATGGCGGTACTGCGGGTGGCGGTCATGCGGCAGGTCCCTTCAGGGTCAGATGTTCTGGGTGTCGTTGCTCGAGGTGGGGCCGAGGCCGTAGTAGCCGCGGACTTCCTTGCCGTCCTTGGTCTGCCGGTGGATCTTCCCGGTCTGGCGGAGCTTGGTCAGGGTGTTCTCGAGGGTGGAGGGGTTCAGCTTGGACAGGGCGGCGATCCGATCCTTGGGGACGTAGTTGGTCTCCAGGCCGAGAGGGTCGGCGAAGCCCTTGAGAGCGTCGAGGATCTTGTCTTCGGCGCTGGAAGCGGGCTTCGCAAGGGTCAGGCCGATGCCGCCGAGCAGGGTGGAGTTGCTGCTGTCCTCGTCGTCTTCGCCCAGGATCGATGTCGACGCGATCTCGTCACGGCGATCCCAGTCGGGCCAGTCCGCCGGGTAGGCCACCGCGTTGGGGTCGATGTAGGGGGCGGCGGATTCGAGGATGAAGGTGCGCATCATCTCGGCAGCGCCTCCGGGCCCGAGGGTGTAGCCGAGACCGAAGGTGGCTTTGGGGTCCTTCAGGGCGACGCTCTTGTCGTAAACAAGGGGGCGTTCGACGTCCCAGGAGGAGGGGATTTGTCCGGGGTCGACGCCTTCGAAGCCGGTGGTGACGAGGTGCTGCTGGCCGGAGTCGGAGCGCAGCATGACCAGGGATCCGCCCTGGATGACGTTCATGCGCAGGGCGGTGGAGCCGCCGACCTTTTCCGCGTTCACGGCCTGGTTGACGATGGTGAGGATGATGCCCTGGGAGCGGGCCTTGGCTGCGAGGGCTTCGACGATGATCCCGGCTTCCTTCTTGTGCTCGTCCCATTCGGAGAGGGGGACGTGGGCTTCGTCGAGGATGATGCGGACCCACGGCCGGTCCGGGGTGGGCTGGAAGTTCTTCATCTTCAGGCGGGCGGACTCTTCCATGCGCCAGTTCATGAGGGCGTAGGCGATGCGCAGGGTGCCCATGACGCCTTCGACGAGGCCCGTGTAGCAGGCCATGGTCTCCACATCGGGGTTGGAGGAGCCCTTGGGGTCGGCGTTGAGGATGGCGTGGCCGTTGACGTGGTCGGCGAGGGCGACGATCTGAACGAGGCCGCCCTTGCCGGAGCCGGTGACGCCGGCGATGAAAAGGTGGCGGGCACCGAGGACAGGGTCGGTGAACTGGATACGGGCGGGGAAGCCGGAGACGTGCCGGCCGACCTGGACGTAGCCGCCGTCACTGATCTTGAGGACTTGGGTACCAGGGAAGGGGACGCCTTCCTGGAGGGGGTTGTGCTTCATCAGGCGGATCTCGCCCTTGCGGGGGGCGCCGGGGACGGGGCTGTATGAGCAGAGCAGGGCGTTGGTGCGCAGGGCTCCGGCGAGTTCTGCGCGGTCGGGGGTTTTGAGGCTGTTGAGGTCTTCGCCGGCGACGACGTAGGCGACTTCACCGCCGGTGTTGGGGTCGGCCTGTACGTCCTCGAGGTAGGTGTTGGCCATGACGCCGCCGGAGCGGGCGACCCACTTTCGCCAGGCGCCCTGGAGGGTGGTGGTGTCGAGTTCGGGCGGGGCGACGAGGTTGACGGTGATGTGGCGCTCGCCCGTGTGGGCGCCGTCCTTGAAGGTGATCCAGTCGGTGCGGACCTGGTAGACGGAGGAGACGGTCTCCTTGGTGACGGTGACGGTGGTGCCGATGGGGGCGGTGATGGTGCCGGTCCAGCGGGTAGGGCCGAGGGTTCGGACGACGAGTTCCTGACCGCGGTGGGCGCCGGTGCGGGGGTCGGAGATGTGTTGGGCCCAGCGCTGGAGGATGCGCTCGGCGTCGGTCGCGGGCGGGGCGGGCATCCCAGGCGGCAGTGCCGTGGACGGGCCGGGTGCAGCGGGCCGGGGCTTGCGGCCGAGCACCTTGCGGAGCTTGATCGGGACGAGTGAGACGGCGGCCCACCATCCGAGGGAGACGATGCCGGGCACGGAGGGGAGTGTGAGGGCCCCGGCCATGAGGGCGTCGGCGCCTTCGGGGCCCATGAGGGTGCCGACGCCGAGGGCCATGCCGGTGGTGAGGGTGCTGATGAACATCGGGGAGCGGTGGGCGCGGATGATGTCGCTGGCGGGGATGTTCCCCATGAGGCTGTCGGGGAGGCGGTTCATGTAGTTCGCGGCGAGGAATCCGGCGGCGCCGCCGTAGGTGATGGCGGCGGTGAACGCGGCTCCGCCGTCGAGGAACGGGGCGAGGATGCCGGTGGCGATGGGGGCGGCGGAGGTCGCGATGGCGACGGCGCGCTCGGTTGAGGCGGCGCGGGGGGTAGTGGTGGCGTTGCTGCTCATGGCGGGCTCCTGGCGAGGGTGGGGCGGTTCTGGGGGTGTGGAGAGGGCCGGGACTTGGCCTTGTGCCGGTCCCGGCCCTGGGAGGGGTGGGGCGGCTATTCCTTGCGGAGCCAGTTGGTGTTGAGGTTGTCGATGCCGGTGACGGGGGATCGGAGGAGGGCTTCCCTGACGCCGCCGTGGCTGCGGTGCAGCTCTTCTCCGGCGGCTTTCGCGGCCCTCGCGGTGGTGTCACCGGCCGTGGCGTAGGCGATGGCGGCCTCGCGGACGCCGTTCATGAGCCGGGCGAGGTCGAGGGTTTCGGTGACGGTGGCCGAGTCGACCCCCATGTTGGCGATCATCTCGGAGGTGCGGGCCGTGTCCTGGGCTTCCTCGTCGATGCGCTGGGCCTGGACGCGGATCGCTTCGGCTGCGCGGGTGATGGTCTTCTGAAGGTCGGCGACGGCCTTCGCGAGCTGGCTGTAGGTCAGGTCAGGCATGGGGGTCATCCCTTCAGGAAGACGATCTCGGCGGAGGTGGCGAGGCCGGAGTCGACGACGGCCTTGTACATGCCGCCGTAGCGGGTCTCCGCGTTGGCGAGGACCGTCTTGCAGCCCTCTGCCGCGCGTACGGCCCGCTTGTTGATCTCCTCGGCTTTGGTGGCCTGCTCGGTGGCGGCCTCGGCGAGCTTGGTCAGTGCGCCGATCAGCTTGTCGCCGCCCTTCACGCTCTTGGCGCCCTCCAGCAGTTTGGTGACCTCATTGGCTTGGTCCTCGGCGTGCTTCTTCAGGGCCTTTGTCACCTCGGCGACCTTCTGCATGGAGTCGGCCTTGGTGCCGAGCTTGTACTCGAAGTCCTTCAGGGTGCGGACCTCGCCGCGTGTTAGCGACGCCTTGGCGGCGCCGTCGAGGACGACGTGGCTGTCGGTCACCTCTTTCACGCCAATGGGTTCGGGCTGGTGGTAGTCCGCGCTGCTGGCGGGTGCGGTCACGGGCTTGTCCTTGTCTCGAGCCTGCTTGCGGTCCTGGTGTGCCTGGTCGAGGCGGGCCTTCTCGCGGTCGGCGGCCTCGGTGGTGTCGTTCCAGCCGTCCTTGGCGCCGTCGCGGTACGCCTTGGCCTTGGCGACGGTGGCGGCAGCGAAGGCACCGTCCCGGTATCCGGTGGTGCGGGATTCCTCGAGAGCGGTGGAGAACGACTTGCCCTTCGGCCCCTTCGCCTTGTCGGCGGGGGCACTATCGGGGCCCTTGCCGGTCTTGCCGTCCTTCTCCGCCGGGGCGCTGCTGTCGTTCTGCTTCGGCTTCTTGCCGGGCTCGCCGCCGGTGCCGGAGGCGTCCTCCTTCTTGCCCTTCTTGAGGTTGACCTTCTTCGAGTCAGAGCCCGCACCGGTCGTGTCGCCCTTGCTGTCCTTGCCGCTCGCGTTCTTGGACTTCGTGTCGCCAGCGGGGGCGTCCTTCCCGGAGGCGCCGGCCGGGCCCTGGCCGCCGTTCTTGCCGCTGCCGGAACTGCTGGAACGCCCGCCGGATGATCCCGAGCCGCCACCCGAGCCGTCCTTCGTCTTGTCAGACCGCGACGGCTTCGACGCACCGCCGTCCTGCCCCTTCGGTTCCTTCGTGGGCTTGGAGGGCTTCGGTGAGGTGCTACCGGCGCCGCTGCTGCTCCCCGGCGCGCTCGCTCCACCACCACTGCCGTTGTTACCGCGGCCACCTCCCCCGCCGGACCCACTACCGCCCCGGCCGGAGCGCCCCGACGAGCCGTGACCCGTCGAGTTCTTCGGGCCTTTCAACCCGGCCCCGCCGGAGTTCTTACTGTTCAGCGACTTTCCATCCTTGCCGGACCCGCCAGCCGCCCCGGAATTCCCCGACAACGACTTGCCGAGAAGACCACCAGCGCGGTTCACCGACACCTGCCGGTTCACAGTGACCTTCCGGGCCTGCGCCTTTGCCTTTTCCAACTCGAGGCGCTTTATGTTGGAGCCCGCGCCCTTCTTCCAGCGCTCCGCGACCGCGAGCATCAATGCCCGCCAAATCCCCTGCTGCTGACCGGAGTTACTGGCACTGTTTCCGCTGCTCTGACCGGGGTTTTCACTACCGTGGTAAGAGGCACTGGAGCCGCCGCCGGTGGCGGCCTCGCTGGCGCCCTCAGCCGCCGCGGTGGTGGGGGCGAGGTCGAAGTCCGGGGCTGGCCGGGCGGGGTCGACCGCGGCGAACATGGAGCCGATCACGCCCGTCTGGCCGGTCCCAACTGACGGCGCAGTCGGGGGGTCGGTGGGGTCGGGTACTGCTGCGGGGACCGTATCGGCCGCCATCAAGAATCCTCACTCTCTGTGATTTCCGTGTGGGTGCCGTAGCTCCTCCCACCCCCTCCCAGCCCCCGAAAGGACCCGTTCAGACACCCTCATGGGGAGGGCCGGAGGCCGGGATCTTCTGGGTGGGAGGGGGCGGGAGGAACTACGCCGGGTTACTGCGCTTGCCCTTCTTCACCACGCCCACGAGGAACAGGGCCAGGGCGCCGCCGCCGACCAGCAGGCCCTCGTTGACGCCCCCGCCGCCAGGGCTGGCGGCCTCCTTGGCGGAGGCCGCGGTCTCCATGTCGTCGCCGCTGGTGGTCGGCGCGTACTGGGACTGGCAGGCGTCGACTACGTCCTGGTACGAGGGGGACCCGAAGTCCTTACCGACCTGGTCTTCCTTGTCCTTCACGCACTCGTTGATGGACGTCTGCCGGGTCTTGTTCTCGCTGTTCTCCGCCTTACGGTCGGCCGCGTTGACGCGGTTCAACTCCTTGAGCTTTTCCAGCTCGAGCTGCTGGGACTTGAGGGCGATTTCCTGCGCCTTCGCCTCGTTGGCGGCGACGTTCGCGGAGTACGCCTGGTAGCCGATCAGGCCGCCACCGGCGAGAACCGCTGCGCCGATTCCCAGGGCGGCTTTTCCACGCTTCGTCAGGCCCGGTTTGTGTGACCGTGCATGGCCGCCGTACGGGGTGGCGTCGATGTATTCGCGGGAGTCGTTCACGGGGAATTCCTCGTTCATGATGCGGTGGAATTCGTCGTCGGGGGCGGGCATGGTTTTACTCTCCGTTCTGTCGGGCGAGGTGGGCGGACCTGTGGATGAGGGTTTCGACGGCGGAAAACTGCTGGTCAGGCAGGTCGTTCCACGTGAAGAACTGCATGGTGATTCCGGCTTCGGCGAGGGCTTGCTGCATGTAGGCGACGGCCTTCGCGCGGGCGTGGGGGGTGATGTGGCCGGTCTTCTCGAGCAGGTCCTGGGCGTCGCGGATGCAGAGTCGGCCGATGACCGTGGTGTTCTGGGTCCGGCACCAGCCGTACCGGGTGAGGACGGCGAGGACCTGCTCGAGGTGGGCGGACGGCTTCTGCGGGACGGGGTTCTGCCACAGGCCGAGGTCGGCCATCAGGCCGCGCAGCGCGGCGGGGAGGAGCCGGTGGGACCACGGCGGCACCTCGGCCGGCGCCGCGGGCATGTCCCGCAGCGCCTCGTCGACCAGGCGGCGGGTAGCGGGGAGGCGGAGCGGTACCGCGGACGGGGTGGCCGTCCGCGGCCGCTGCTCGGTGCTGATCTGGGGCACGAACGGCTCCTTTCTGCTGGTCAGGCGGTGGTTAGAGGTCTCGGATCTGGTCGTCGAACAGGCTGCGTTCGTTGGCGATCCGGTCGAGTTCAGTGGTGTCGAAGGTGATCTGGAGGGCGACCGGGGTTTCCCGGGCGGGCTCCATCCGGGCGACCGTGCCGCGGCCGGGGTAGGCGGCCTTCATGCCGGACTCCAGGCGGTCCTTGACCGCGTCGAGGAGGTCCTGGGCTTCGGCGACGGTGCGCGCGGTCCAGGTGACGGGCTGGTTCATCGGGGTTCCTTCGTCTGTCGGTTGGCGGTCCGGTCCGTCAAGCGGCGGACCGGAGGATGCGGAAGTGACGGGCGATCTGGACCGCGCGGTCCGAGGCGATGGACCCGCCGAGGTCCGTCCGGACCACTTCGGCGATGGACCGCTTGCTGATGGACCGGTTCGTGGACCGGAGGATGTCGATGGCCTTCTGCTCGAGTTCCGTGAGGGCCAGTTCCTCGTCGGTCCGGTCCGCGGTCCGCTCGGCGCGGTCCGTCTTGGCGTCCTTGGTGTGGTCCGGTCCGCGGTCCGCTTTCGGGGCGGTTCGGGCGGGGAGTGCGGTCCGGTCCGGACCGGCGGGCAGGCCCTGGCGGTCCGCGTTCTCGGTCCGGTCCACGGGCGTGGTCTGCGGTCCACGGTCCGGCGTCGCGGTCCGGCGGTCCGGTCCGTTGTCGGTCCACTCAATGCGGTCCACGGTCCACTGGGATTCGCTGACGGTCCGGTCCATGTCGAGCGGTCCGCGGTCCGGGGTGAGTGCGGGGCGGTCCGTCTTGTGGTCCGTCAGGGCCGGGCGGTCCGCGGTCCGGTCCATGTCGACAGCCGGTCCGTTCGGAACGGAGACGATGGACCGGGCACGGTCCGCGGCGAGTTCGACGCGGCGCTCGGCAACGGCTTCGTGCTCGGTGAGCGCAGCCCGGATGTGAGCGTCGATCGTCTTGCGCGAACGGACAGGGTGAGCGATCCACGCCCACTTCCCGAGAACGGGCAGGGTCTGGGCAACGCGACCAAGGCGACGCAGGGTCTCCCGGTGGGCGTAGCGGTGGAACATCTCGAACGCGAGCTCGGCGATGACGGGGGCCGCGGCGAGGATGACGGAGCCGACGATCCCCCAGCCCTCAAGCTGGCCGTGCTGCCAGTTCACCCAGGAGGAGGTGCTGACCATGGCGAGCATGGCGAGGCGGGGCGCGAGGCCGCTGTCGGTGGTGACGGCGTACCGCTGGGAGAGGAGGGCGAAGAAGAGGGCGGCGACGTCGAACATGCCGCAGCCGAGGATGGCGATGGGCTTGGGGGCTTGGAGTTGCTGGGTGAGGAGGGTGTAGATGGACCAGGTGCCGACGGCGAGGGCGGCGGCCATGACGAGGACCAGGACGATGCGGATGGCCCAGTCGGCGGGGGTCATCCCGCGGATGAGTCGGTCGAAGAGGGGGTTGGGGGCGTCGGTGGCCGGCGGGGTGTGGGGGGTGGCCCCGGCCGTGGGCAGGGTCCACGACTCCCCGAGGTGGGGGATGCGGGTCGGCTCCGGGGCCGGGGTGCTGGTCACGGGGATCGGGTCCTTCCTGGAGCGGGGTGGGGTGGTCAGGCGATGACGGTTGCGGTGACGGCGGCGAGGGCTGTGAGGCCGATCGCGGTCAGGGTGATGTCGACGGCCCGCTGGAGCAGGCGGTGCTTGCGGCAGGCGATCTGGGACAGGACCTGGGTCTGGTGCTCCAGCCGGAGGTCGGCCAGGGAGGTGCGGATCTGTTCGGGGGTGCAGGTAGCCCAGTACGGGAAGCTGGCCTGGTCGTGGCCGTTGGCGCCGCCGATGCGGGGGCGGACGACGAGGAGCAGGAGCACGGTGGAGGCGACCAGGGCGGCTACGGCGGCGGCGCCGATGTAGCGGCCGGGGGTGGGGATGGGCTTGTCGGCGAGGGTGGCGATGCCAGCGAGTGCCGCGCCTTGGAAGGCGAGGAGGATCGACGCTTTACTGTCGGTACGGCCGAGGTCGGAGGCGACGCGGTTTCGGGCGTCGATGAGGTTGGCGGTGTAGTCGACGGTGCTCACGGCTTCGGCGTCCTCTCTGGTGGTCAGGCGGCGAGTCGGTGGGCGCGCAAGGCTCGGCGGGCGGTGCGCTGGCGGCGGGCTTGGTCCCGCTGGGAGCGCTGGGCGAGACGGAGGGTGGTGGCGGCGGCCCAGTGGCCGGCGCAGCGGGCGAGGTTCCGCTGGGTGCCCGCGTCGGGGAGGTTGTCGATGTGCTGGACGGCGGTGAGGTTTTCGGACGTCTCGAGGTCGGCGGCTCCCCAGGTGGTGAGGTCGGTGGGGGTGGCGCCGGTGTGCTGCGGGGTCATGGCGGTCTCCTGTCTTGGTCGTTCAGCTCAGGGCGGCGCGGGGGGTGTGGTCGGAATCGGCCTGGTCTTCGGTGTCGAGGTCGAGGACCAGGGCGAGGAGGTCCCAGGGGCTGCCGGGCTTGAGGCCCTGGCGGCGGGCCTCGGTGTACATGTGGCGGAGCGCGCCGTGTGCGATGGCGGCTCGGACGGTCGCGCCGCGCTCGGTGTCGGCGGCGTCCGCGCGGATGCGGTCGAGGTCGGCGCGCATCTCGGCGGTGATCTCGGCGTCGGCGCGTGCCTCGTTGCGCTCGCGATCGGCCTGGATGCGGTCGGCGTGTGCTTGGGCGAGGTCGCGGAGCAGGTCCTCGACGACGGCCTCTGCGCGGATGGCGGAGTCCGTTGCGGTGTCGGCCTCGGTCCGGGCCGCGTTGAGCTCGACGCGTAACTCCTGCAGCTCGGCGCGGTCGCGGTGGAGGTGGCGGAGTTCGACGGTGCGGATGATGCGGTACACGGGGCCTC
This sequence comes from Streptomyces sp. LZ34, assembly GCF_053890475.1. Taxonomy (NCBI): domain Bacteria; kingdom Bacillati; phylum Actinomycetota; class Actinomycetes; order Kitasatosporales; family Streptomycetaceae; genus Streptomyces; species Streptomyces sp. LZ34. The sequence goes on along the minus strand of NZ_JBSSHG010000002.1, from coordinate 68,182 downwards.
CTCGTGTGGACGGTTCGGTCGGTGGGTGGTCTGGTCGGTCTCGGCGCCCACCAGCCGCGAGGGCTGGGGAGCACTGGGCCCGGCCGGGCCGGGCGGGGGTCAGTACACGCGGGAGAGAGCGCTGCTGGACTCGCGTGCCGCATCGGCTACCTCACGGTTGGCCTCCGCTGTGTTGCGCTGGATCTCGGCAGCGGTGTGGTGGCCCTGGGCGGCCAGGTCGTCGGCGACCTGCTCGAGGCCGGCGGCGTAGCCGTCGTACTCGGCGGCGATCTGGGCGCGCTGCTCGCTGGTGAACCGCATTGGGTGTCCCTTCCTGGTCAGTCGGTGATGTCGAAGATGAGGCCGCTGGGGGCGACGCTGAGGACGGTCGCGCAGTCGCCGCAGGTGTAGTTGCGGTAGCCGTCGGCGGTGTCGGTGGCGGTCATCTGGACGTCGCAGCAGTCGGGGGTGGTGTCGCGGCCGAGGTCGTCGCCGATGGTGAGTTCGTTGCCGTTGATGCTGGGGGCCATGGGGGTCTCCTTTCGGTGGGCGGTGGTGGTCTGGTCGGTCTCGGCGCCCACCAGTTGGGGGTGGCTGGTGGGCTTCGAGGCTGGCCGGGCCGGGTGGTGGGGCCCGCCTGTCGGCTCAGCGGGCCCCACCCGGTAGGTGGTCAGGTGGTGGGGCGGGGGATGGCCCGGCACTTCTCGGCATGGGCCTGTGCCCACCTCCGAACTTCGGTCAAAAACGGCGAGGCAACCGGGTTCGGGGTGTGGTCCTTCTCCCACGCGCTGCGGAAGGTTCCGAGCCTCGTGGCGGTCTCCTCTTCGGTACACCCCACACAGGAGGCCACGGCTGTCACGTTGACCGTCTTGCGAACGTCAGCTCCGTTGCTGGTGGGTGCGTAAGGAATCCCGTCTTCCACCCTGAAGGACAGGTCGACGGTGGCGCCGGCGACGGTGAGGTAGCGGGCGATGACGTCCTCGGGCCATGTGGTGGACGGCTGGTTGGTGGTGGTGCTGCGGGGGTTGAAGCGGACGCGGGACTTCTGCTCCATCACAGTGGTGTCCTTCTTGGTCAGTCGTTGCGGCGGGTGGGGCCGGAGAGGGCGTAGATGGTGGCGGTGATCCCCGCGAGGAGCAGCGCCAGCGTGATCAGCAGGGGCATCGTGGTGTCCTTTCTGGTCAGTGGCCGTCGTCGATGACGCCGGCCGCCTCGGTGATGAGTCCGCGGGGGGCGAACTCGTGGTCGTAGTGGGCGTACTGGGCGGTGAGGTGCCGCGCGGTGTCCTGCCGGTCGGCCGGGAGGTCGCGGAGCGCGGGGTTCTGGTCGCTGTCGCCGAGGCGGGCGGCCATGCGGACGATGAGGCTGATCAGGTTCGGGCCGTCCCCGGCGAGGACAGCGAGGAGCGTTTGGGACCGGTCCGCCGAGTGCTTTCCGAGCGCGATCCGCAGGAAGGCGTCCAGGGCGGCGTCAATCTCGGGGCCGAAGAAGCCCTGAAGGTCTTCGAAGAGCCCGGCGAGTTCGTCGTCGAGCGGCGGGACCGCGGTGTCGATGGTGGGGGTCTGGGCGCCGGGCCGGGTGGTGATCACGACTGCGCCTGGCTCTGCTGCCGCTGTTCCTCCGCCAGCCGGGCGGCCTCCTCAGCGAGCTTCGCCGCCTCCATCGCGGACTGCATATTCGCCAGCGTCTGCTCCGCGTAGAACTCCTCGTCCGTCATCGCGCACCCCCCGTCAGGACGCTCAGGGCCGGACGGGCCGGGGCGGTGTCGGCGGTGCGCGTGTGCTCGGCGTTGTCGTCGGCCATGGAACGGGCGAGGGACTGCGCCGCGACGATCAGCGTGTCGGCGATCTGCTCCGGCAGGTCGTAGGAGCCGATCAGCTCACCGAACGGCGTGTGGATCTGGAGCTGCGCCATCGGCGCGGTGCTGTCGTTGTCGATCAGCGGCAGGGCCGCGACGACGAGCGCCTGGATGGCGTCGGACAGGGCCCGGGACTGGACCCGCTGCGCCATGCGGAGGCCGTTGGCGGACAGCTGCTTCGCGGCGTCCACGGCGCGGGCCCGGCGCAGCGCCTCCTCGGCCTGGTTGGGGAAGTTGCGGATCTGCGCGTTCACCGGGTCACCGCCTGGAGCGCGTCACCGTCGATGCTGACCAGCGCCCGACGTCGGGCAACCGTCCCGAACACCGCGACCGTGTCACCCACGCCCAACTCGCGGCCCGCCAGGTAAGACGCGGCATCAAAGATCGCGCTGTTCAGGCTGACCGGGGCCGACTCGCCGCTCTGGTCCGTGACCGTGAGGCGCATCTGGCCACTCGGGAAGGAGCGAACGTTACTGATCGTTGCCGTGGCGGTGACCAGGGTGCCCGTGGGTACCTCGGCCAGCGGCTCGGTGACCGGGCCCTGCACGAGGTCGAAGTCGACGGGCAACCGGCCCGGCATCGGCGCCGGCGAGATGGAGGTTGGACGCGCCGTGGGCGCCTGACGTGTGACACGAGCCGTGTCGGTACTACGATCCATCATCAGGATCGACCTCCTGTTAACGGCAGGTAGGGCGGTTCATGTCCGGCCCGGTCTCTCACCACCGAGCTGGACACGCGGCCCCGTTCCGGCATGACGTCGGTCCGGGGCCGTGGTGCTTGGCTCGTGTCCACTCTATACCCAACACGAGTCGTGGTCTAGGATAGGAGTCAGAAATGAATCCGCTCGCTGAAGAGAAGGAGGAGGGATGGCAGAGGCCGCCTACAGACGCGTAGCCGAGGCGCTGCGTGCCGAGATCGAGGCGGGCACCCCCCCGCCCGGGCAGGCTCTGCCTACCGTCGAAGCGATCGCAAAGCGCTTCAAGGTCTCCAAGCAGACGGCGCACAACGCCATCCGCTCCCTCGCCAACGAGGGAGTGATCAACGTGGTGCGCCGACAAGGGACCTTCGTGCGAGACAGGCCGCGCGAGCGCGCAGTGATACGTGACCGGAACGTCTATCGAGACGAGATCGGGTACTTCTTCGACCGCAACGCCCAGAACTGGCGGGCCGTCGGAAAGCCGTCCCACCGCATCGAAGCGCCTCCGAACCACATCGCCGACCTGCTAGGGACACCGCGCGGGGACAATGTGCTGATCCGGGATCGCTCCATGGGCCCGAAGGAAGCTACACGCGCTTCCCAGATCGCCATCAGCTACCTGCCGCTTTCGGTAGTTGCCGAAGTCCCCGCCGTTGGGGGCACCAACACAGGCCCGGGTGGCATCTACGACCGCATCGAGGAGCACTACCAGGTGCCGATCGAGTGGTTCGAGACCGTGTCTGGCCGTGAGGCGAACGCCGAGGAGGAGGAGAGGCTGGGCGTGCGCCCGGGCGCTTCCGTCTTGGTTGTGACCCGCGAGTCGCGAGTCCGAGCGGGCGGCAGGTCACTCGTTGTAGAAGTGAACGAAACGCGCATGTCTGCAGAGGAGTTCGCGGTGTCGTACGCCGTGCAGCGTGACGCCTCGGCCGCATGGCCGCGCAGTGAGGAGGGGAGTGTGAGCTGACCGTTTTCGCGTCTTCGCTCTTGAGCGTGGACGCGCGAACGGCCGGCACGGGGTGGTAGCCCGACCGGCCGTTCTGACCACCGGCGACTCGCAGCGATTCGCCAGCAGTGTGAACCCCTCTGGAGAAAGGTTCGTAATGAGCCTATCGCTACTTTCCTCGAGAGAAAGTAATCGGGGTGCGATGCCCCGATGACCAGCAAAAACAGGACCCCCGAATACGTCACCTTCACGGACGCTGCCGAGCTCTTGGTCCGCGAGGGCTTGGCCAGCAGCATGACCCCGCAGGGGCTGCGTTACATCGGGCAAAGAGCCAACTGGCCCTTCGGAGACGGCGAAGGGCGTGAGCCCTACCTGATCGCTGGCCGGACCCGATTGATGCGTACCGATCGTCTGATCGCCTACTTCCGGAAGCACCCGCCGACCGGCCGCGGGCCAGATCGAGGCCCGCGCAAGCGGCGAGGTGCGCCGTGACTCGCTTACTGCCTTACTCGGGAGTTCGTGATAGTCCCGGGAACCACGAACGGCCGGTGTGGGTGGTCGAGACCCATCCGGCCGTTCGAGAAGTCCAGCGGATGCCAGTCCGCTGCCAGTACAGAACCGTCCTGCGAAAGAAGGTTCCTCGGTGAGGAGCGTACCTGTACGGGCCTCCAGGCGATACACGCACCCCGCGCCGTGGTCTGTGATCACTGACACGGCGGAGGCGAACCGGTGAGCATTGAGCACATGGCGATGGTGTTCGCCGCTGGTGGCATCGAGGCGAAGGAACGCCTGCTGCTGCTGGCCTACACCAACCGTTGCGACGCGCATGGGTACTGCTGGCCGGGCGAAGACCGGCTGGTCGAGGAGACTGGTATGTCTGCCAGCACCGTGCGGCGCGCGAAGAAGAACCTCATCAACATGGGGCTGATCAAGTCGCTGCGGCGCCCGGACACCAGCAACCTGACCAGGGTGAACATTGCGCTCCTGGCGTCGATGAAGCGCCCGAAGCGCGACTACGACGACAACCTCGTGGAGCGGATCGCGTTCACCGATCCTGCTGCTACGCCGTCTAAGGGTGCCCCTACGTATAGCGGCACCACCTCTGACCTGCGAACAGTTCATTCTGACCTGGACCACAGGTCAAGCTGCTCTGGCGGTCAGGTCAGGTTGACCTGTGGTCCAGGTCAACCTGACCTGGAAACCGTAAGGGAACCAGCAGTAGAACTCTCAGAAGAACCGGATGCGCCTTCGGCGCGTAGCGCCAATGAAGCCCGCAGGGCATCTACAGGTAGTAGGGGCGCTGCGACGCGCGGCTCCGCCGCATCCGGCAAAAGCAGGCACCGTCTCACCAAGGCCGAATACGAGGCGATCAAGTCCGTGCGGGCGCTGCTGCCCGACGACCTCGAGGCCAAGCTGCCCGTCAAGACGCCCACGAACCTCGGCGCCGCGATCCTGGCCGCTCTCGCTGCTGGAAGCCCGTACGAGCGGACTCCGGCGCAGCTGGTGGAGTACCGGGTCCTGAAGCGCTGGAACGGCTTCTGGGCGCGGAAGTTCTACGCCGGGGAGCTGACCAAGGGCCCGGCCGGGAAGCCTTCCGTGGTCGGCCCGCTGCTCGCCATGCTGAAGCACCAGCAGGAGTGCGGGGACATCTCGTGCGAGGACCGGGTGAACATCCACACCGGGGAGCAGTGCCGGGCATGCGAGACGCGGCGGGAGGACCGGAAGGCCGATCGGCGGCAGGAAGCGGATGGCGGCGCCGACGACTTCCCGCAGCAGCGTCCGGAGCTTCCGCTCCGGGAGTGCCACGACTGCGGCCGGCCGATCCGATCGGCGGTTCCGGCCCTGTGCCGCGACTGCTGCGAAGACGCCAAGGCCTGACATGGCGGCGCCCCTACCCGTCTGGGTGGGGGCGCAGCGGTGTGCACCATCACCCACAATTCATTGCACTGTATTGAATGATGCGCTAGCCTCGTGAGCGAGGGCGGGGCACCGGCGCCAGCAAGCCAACCGGTGCCCCTGATCCTGCCTCAACACCAGGTCTCCGGCAGGGCCTCGATGATCCCAACCCCAACCACCCAACACCCTGCCGGAGACCTCCCATGCCCGAAAACGGCACCAGCAATGGCCGATTCCCTGGCCCCTCGTACGACCGGCTCGTCACCGTAGCCGCGGCGCTCATAGCGGCCAAGCTCATGGATGGCGGCCCGCAAGACGCGTTGGCGTTCGTCACCATCGCCCAGTACCTGTTACCCCCGTCCGGTGACGGTCGGGGCCCGGGCCAGCCGGCCATCTGACTGAAGGAGACGCATGACCGCCGAAACCGTTGAGACCGAGACCCCCGTCGAGACCGAGGACTGGGAAACCATCTCCTACACCGTCGACATCGTGTGTATCCGTGGCGCCGATGTGCTGCTGATCGTGCGGGGCGATGCGCCGTACGAGGGCAAGCTGGCGCTGCCCGGCGGCGGCGTCAATCGCGGCGAGTTCGGTCGGGTCGCTGCCGCGCGCGAGTTTCTGGAGGAGGCCGGTGTCGTCGTCGACCCGGACGCTCTGGTCCTCGTCGGGGTCTACGATCAGCCCGATCGTGATCCGCGTGGCCGGGTCGTCACGGCGGCCTACCGCGTGGATCTGCCCTCCGACGCCACCGTCGTGGCCAAGGAGGGGGACGATGCGGCCGCAGTGCAGTGGGTGCCGCTGGACACGGTCCTGACCGACCTGGCCGACGACCTCGCGTTCGACCACCACGCGATCCTGGCCGACGCCTGGCGGCAGCGCCAGGTCGCAGCGGAGCTGGAGCAGCTGCGGAGCATCTACCGGGAGGTGTGGCTCCACGTGGTAGATGCGGGCAGCATGCTGCTGACCCATCGAGTGGAGAAGGCTCTCACCGGTGACACTTCCCTGTCAGACGAGAGCCGACTGCAAGGCTGGATTCATGGCGAGCACAAGTTGCCGGATCATGTCCGGCATCACTTTGTCGATCTGACCGCCTGACCTCCGCGCCCCCGCCACGCCACGGTGGGGGCGCAGTCGTGCGCACACCCGCGGATACGCTGGCCGGCCGACGGCCGACAACGGAGAGCATCCGGTGACCCAGTACTGCGTGAAGCTCCAGTTCGAAGCAGACGGCCCGGCCGTCACGGGCTGGTGGAGCGACGAAGCGACCGCGCGGAGCATCTACCGGGACTGGATCGGGCTGTACGGGAGCGGCCAGAGTGTCGTCATCCGCCTCGTCGAGGAGACCGCCGGCGGTCAGCGGGTGCTCGAGACGTGGCCGGCGCACGGAGACGGGCCAGAGTCCTGACCCGGCCAGTCGCTCGTCTTGGTGAACTCGGGTGGTGTTGCCGTGGGCCCGGCCGGAGGCCGGGTAGCGTCGGCGCCGGAGACTGGTCTCCACTCCCTCACCGTGCCCCCGCCAACCCCGGCGGGGGCACACGCGTTTCTACCGCATGGTCATATCCTGTGCCGATATCACCGGGATCGGTCCCGGGGTAGGACGCGAGGGGGCGGTATGGCACACCAGCCGGAAGCGGCGCCGGAAGGCGGCAGAGACGAGACCGAGAACGAACCCCGGGCCGGAGAGGAAACAGGCACCTCAGGCCAGGTGGTGCCCAGCCTGAAGGGCACGCCCAGGGACATCGCCTCTTTCCTCGCCTCGCAGGACAGGCTCAAGAAGTTCTTCGCGGAGCAGACCACGCTCGGCGAGATAGCGGGGCGCGCGGTCCTCGAGTCGTTGGCCGTGAAAATCAGGCCCTCTGGCCTGGACAACCTGGTGGCCAACATGCGGCTCATGGATCAGGTCGGGAAGGGCGTACTCGGCCAGGCCCACATCCAGGCTGCCGCTCGTATCGCCGAGATGAAATACGAGTTCGGCGCAGTCAGCAGCTGGCGCACAGCGCTCGAGACTCAGAGCGTCATCGGCCAGTTCCTGAAGGCGCAGCGGGAGCAGTCCGAGGCGTACCGGTCCGCATTTCGCCAGCTGTCCGCGGTCAGCCGGGTGCAGGTGCACTTCACGGACTGGATCGTGCAGCAGAACGCTGCAAGCAAGCTGATCACGGAGTACGGCAGCCGGCCTCTGAGTGCTTGGCGGGACTACGTCACTGGGCTTCCGGCCTCGCCGACGCTCGTGCAGGTGAAGACCTCAACAGCCGTGGGGCAGAGCAGCGCGGGGCTCCTCGGGGCCGACGCCCTGATCTCCGACGCGAGGGACGACGAAGAAACCACGCTGGAGATCGTGGACCGGGTGGAGTCCGACGTCCTCGAGCCGTGGGAGTCCGGCCGGCTCAGTGTGGCCGCCGAGCTTCGGGTCACCCTGTCCGGCATCCACTCGAAGGCCCCGGACTGGTTGAACGGGGCGTGGGATCTCGTGCGCGGGAAGAACCCGGTGTCTGCCGCGTTGATGGCGCAGTGCATCGTCGAGACTATCGATCAGCTGTTGCGGGCTGCCGCGCCTGAGGAGGAAGTTGTCGAGTGGCTACCCCGCTCTGGGAGGCCTGAGCGCGAGTGGTACAGCGATCGCGGCGTAATCACGCGTCCGATGAGGGTCCGGTACATCGCTCAGAAGACGCACGCTGACGTGAAGCTGGTGTCGTCTCAGGTGGATAGCTGGGCGGCGCTCGTTAGCCGGTTGATGAACGAGGCGCAGGGGCTGAAGCACGGCTCAGGCGCGGAGAATGCGCTGAAGGCGCGGGCGCTGCTCGTGTCGGCCGAGGCGTTCCTGATCGCCTTGTTCATGGGTGCTTAGCTGCTGCTGAGTTGGCTTCGTGGGGTGTGGGCCCCCGTCCCGGGGTGTATCCGGGGCGGGGGCCTTGCTCTGCCGCTGACTCGGCCGCCCGTTCAGCGCTTCTTCGTCCGCTTCACCTGCGGTTTGTTCCAGTCCCCGCGGTGCTTCTGGCAGCGGGAGTAGCCGACCATGGCGAGCCGTTGGCAGGGCCTGCCGGTCTTGGTCTTGGTTGATCCGCACTTGGTCTGTTTGCCCATGCGCTCTCCCAGGGTGTCCGTGGCGGGTTCGGGTGTTGATGCCCTCGCTCATCGTCCGGGCGAGAGTGAGTGGCTGCCTGGGGTCCGGGCGTCGGCGTCTGGTTCTGGCGGCTGGGTGACCGGTTCCGGGTGGGGCGGATCCCACCTTCTTTCATTGCGCGCGCAGTGAATTACGGATAGGGTGGAGCCACACCGCCCACCCGGCCAAAGGGGACCGCGGTCATCGACGCCAGCCAATCCGCAGGGGAGACCGTCATGCAGATCGTCAAGGCCGTGAACGGTGCCGAGTTCGTCGTCGTCAAGCCCGACAGCTACACCGCCCGCATGGCCCGCGACGTACACCCCGTCACCATGGCCGACGGCACCGTGTGGACCGCCGGAGCCGGACGCCCCGGAACCGCCATCGCCTGGCCTTCGGACCAGCCCGCCTGACCCCTGATCCGGCCGCCCCGCACCGACCCCCGCGGGCGGGGCGGCCACCCCTCGCACCACCCGGGGCAAGCACCGGCCTCTGTCGAGCCACGCTGAAACTCCTTCACCACCGCCAACCGCACCACCGACACCGAAGGGACACCCCCATGGACGACCCCGTCCGCGCCGCCGGACAGATCGTGGCCATCGAGCAGGCTCGGGCCTACGTCGAAGGCACCAAGAAGCCCATCGACACGACCAACACCGGGCAGCTTGTCGGCCACCTCATGGAAGCCGAGGTGCTACTGGCGGAGATCGTCAAGGCGTTCAGCGAGCCCGCTACCGCCTGAGAGGACCCCACCATGCCCACCACCTTGGCCCCATCCCGCCACGACATCGCCAGCATCCTCCACACCGCCCACCAGGAACTGAGCCGCCGCGGCTGGACCCAGGGCCGGCCCTGCGACATCCTGGGCCACATTCATGCCCTCTCCGCGATCGGCCTCGGCACCGTCGGCTGCACCTACGACCCCCGGCACATCCTGAGCTGGGAGGACCAGGCCCGATACGAGGCCGCTGTCTGCGCCGTCGCCCAGCGCCTGGGCCTTGAGACCCCCGACGAACCCGACGGATTCGCGGAACTCATCGCCTGGCACGACGCGCCCGAGCGCACCCAGTACGACGTCCTCGACGCGTTGAAGGACACCGCCCGAGCTCTCGAGGGATACACCCTTGACCGGGTCTTCACCCCAACCGCCGCCGACATGACGGCCATCCACGACGGTGTCGCCCTGGACTGCTACGGCGAGGACAGCTCCTGCATCGCGCTCGGCCACATCGACCCCGCACTCATGGTCGACGCGTCCGCGGCGTTCCTCCGCGACCTCACCGGCGAACCCTTCTTCGACGAGTGCCGCAGGCCCGCGGAGCTCCAGCGCCGCGTCCGGCGGGACTGGGCCGTGTACTGGCGCGACGAGCAGGGCCACCAGTGGTGGGACCTCGGCCACAGCCAGTCCACCCCGGGTGCCGTGCCCGTGACGATCCTGCCGGGCGACTGACGACCGCCACTCCCCCGCCCCCTGCCGGTCGCCGAGCGGGGGCAACACCCCGCGCCCGCCGAGGCAGCCTGAAACCCGCCCCGCCGAAAGGACCCCGCAGCGATGACGACCCCGCTGGAGCGCGCCGCGCAGGCCGTGGAAGAGGCCCGGGAGGCGGTATTCCAGAAGCGCCATCTGCCCGCCATCGACGACCTCATCCGAGCCGTCCGCCGCCACGACGCGGAGATCCTGCGCGCCGAGGCCAGCGAGCACGACTGCGTCGAGTGGGAAGACGCCGCCAACCGCATCGACCCTGACCAGGAGCCCCGCCCGTGACCCGCCGCCGCACCTACACCCGCACCTGTGCCCACCCTGGTTGCCCCGAGCGCAGCTTCGTGGAGTACACGGCCCGCCGCGACCTCGAGGGCGTCAGCCCTACCTGGAAGTGCTACCGGCACAACAAGCCCAACGAAGTCCTGTCCGTAGACAACCCGGAGACCACCGGCGTCCTGACCCTCCACCCCAGCTACATCGACAGCTACCGGCGTGAGGACCCGCCCAAGCTGATCGGCTACTTCTGGGGACCGGAAGGCGCGGAGGAGGGCCACAGCGGGATCGTGGACGGCCCCGGATTCAAAGCCATCGCGAAGGACTTCCCGCCCGGGACCCGCCTGATCGTCACCGCGCACATCGAACTCCCCGACACAGAGGATCCGCAGGACAGGACCAAGCACGCCAACGAGCTGAAAGCCGACTGGTCCCGCTACCGCGGCCACGTCCTGCAAGAGGTGTGGCAGGCCCTGCGCGACGCCGAGGGCGGACCGCTCATCGACGGCATGAAAGTCGTCAACGAACTCCTGGAGAAGCCGTGACCGACGGAACCGTGCAGGTCCCCTCGTTCCCTGGCTACAGCGGCGCCATCCTGCACCTGGCCATCGATCCCGCCGAGCACCAGCGCCGCCAGGCCGCGGGGATCGGCCCGGTCACTGGGCACGGCTTCGGCGGCCTCGACCACCTCATGGCGCTCCCCGCCGGGCTACCCGTCCCCGTCGACAGCCTGACCAAGGCGCAGCGGTCGTACGTGCGGCGGGCCCCGGCTGCGATCTGCACCGTGGAGGACGGGCAGGTGACCCGGCACGCGATCCGGCCCTGCCGCGTCATGCTGGCCACCGTGCGGTCCGCGACCGCATGCAAGACCGCCCTCGAGTCCGCATCCCGCTTCGCACCGTGCTGCGCCCGCCGAGTCCTCGTCCAGCGGCGGCCCCGCATGGTCGAGTCCCTGACCGAGTTCGACTTCTACGGCATCGGCGTTGTCCTCGAGCACGACGACGGCACCACGGAGACGCTGGTCGAGCCGGAGCCGTGGAGGCCGAAGCGGCACACCCCGGCCGCGTGGTGGTTCGCCGAGCGGGCGTACACCGCCTACCTCGACCACACTCCAACCCTCGAGAGGACCATGCCGTGACCCAGCAGGCGCCGGAAGAGCAGCTGGAGCACTGGCGTGGCAAGCTCGCCCGCGTCCTCAAAGCCGCACCCGACATGCCCTGGCCCAACCTCATCGAGTGGGCCGAGGAAGCCAACGAGTGGGCACGGAAGGCCGCTACCCGGAAGGGACGCGAACAGCTCGGCCAGCTCGAAGAGCGCGCAACGAACGCCGAAACGAAAGCCGCCGGCCTTGTGCAGGACCTCGAGCGCCTCAGCGCCGACATGAGCGTCTACCGAGCCGAGATCCTCCGCCTCCAGGACGAACTCGAGACCGCGGCCTACGACCGGACCTGGCCGGCCGACCGAACCCGGCCTGCGGACGTACAGCGCGAAGTCGACAAGGCCGTAGCTGCCGAACAGCGCCGGACACGGACGGTGGAAATGCAATTCAAAGCAGCTTCCGAACGGTGGCGGCGTCAACGTGAAGACCTGGTGGCCAAGATCCCCAAATCGGAGGAGCAGTGACCGACACCCCGACCCTGGACACGATCACGGCGGACCAGCTCGCTGACCTCATCGCCGACGCCGAGGCGTTCCGGAACCAGCCCGCGCTCCGCCACTGCCTCGTACCAGGCTGCACGCGCGAGTACGACGCCATGGCGACGCTGGCCGGCCGGGCGCCCGCGCGTCCGTCGTGGTCCGTGGAAGGCTGGCGGAAGGTCACCCGCGGCCCCGCGAACGGTGATCTGTGCCCCGAACACGTCGACATCGTCACCGCACACCTGCCCCGCCACGTCGACCTCCCCAACGACCGGTGGACGGTGGAGTGCGCGTGCGGCTGGATGCCCACCCCGCAGACCTACGGCGGCCTTCTGCGGCCCCTGTGGGAGCAACACCTCCTCACCACAACAGGCGCCCTCACCGTCCCCGTCACGCTCGCCGAGAAGCCTGGACGGATGCCGCTGGAGGAGCACACCGAAGCGACGCTGACCGAGCTGTACGACCGACTGGAGGACACCGAGTACGACCGTCAGGAGACGTACGAGGCGGCGCAGGCCATGTACAAGGCGTGGGACTGGCACCGGCATACCCTCGACGGCGTCTCACGCGCCGTGGTTGCCGTCTGCAACATGATGCGGACATCGGCCGACTTCCTGGACCAACGCGACTGGACTGCCAACCGGATCGACGCCTACCTCTGGTCCGTCCTCATCGGCTTCGACGACGACACCCTTCAGGAGGTCGCGGCCAAACACCGGTGGAACGAGCACCGCATCAAGTACGTGCGCGAGATGCGCGCCCTGCTCGCCCCGATCACCGACCCGCAGCCGAAGGAGGACTCACCGTGACCGACTACCGCGAAGATCAGGTAACGCAGACCCTGGCCGACTACTTCGCCAAGCGGGCCGCCGCCCGAGCCAACAGGATCCGCGCCTTCCTCGACAGCCTCACCGCCCGGGAACGCGCACTCGCCCAGGACATCGCCGTCATGGGCTACGTACGCGGCACCATGCATCCGCAGGGCGAGGAGATCCCCCTGAACAGGTCGATTGTCGACGACGTCGTCAACGCCTGCTTCGCCTTCCCCGACCTGTACCCGGCCGTCGCCACCATCGAGCGCTGCCCACGCTTCCCGGAAGGCTGCCCCAACCTGCGCGCCGTGCCGCCGAACCCGCCCGAGCACAACGGCGGAGTCCGCTGCGGCTGCGCCGACGACCAGGAGGCGTGACCATGCTGAACCGTGACGAATGGCGGACCAGTCAGCGGAACACCCTCGGGCGCGTCGACCTGCCCCACAACGGCTACCGGAAAGGCGTCAGAGCATTCGTCGTCGTGGGCGCCATCGTCGTCCTCGACCGGCAGCCCTGGCGTGTCCTCGAGATCCGCGAGATACCCGAGGACCTGTGGCCTGCTGGCTTCGAGGCCGCGTGGCAGAAGCTGGTCACCGACTGGGTCGAGCACGAAGCCGCCCGGGCCGCCGGTGAACCCGAGTCGTGGGGAGCACCCCGGAAGCCGGAGCCGATGCCCGTACGCGCCGAGTGGCAGTACCGGCCCATCAACCTCGTTCTCCAGCACGCCGAGAAGTCGAACTTGGAGCCCCGGCACGTCGGCGCCTGCGTCAGCCTCGACTGGCAGGTACTGCCCGAGCACTATGCCGTGTGCCGCCTCTGCCGCGAACTCCCGCCGTGCCGACACCAGGAACTCGAGGACGAAGTCGCCCACACCGTGGAGGCCAGCGACCGCCTGATGGCCATTCCCCGCGGCGCCTGCCTCGGCTGCGGCGAGACCATCACCTCCCGCATGAAAGCCACCCGCTTTCCTGGCCCGAACCTGTGGCGCCCGGACTGGGGCACCGACTCCGCCGTCTTCCACGCCCGCGGCCAGCGGGAGTGCTCGAACGGGGTGTGGCGGTACGAGAAGCAGTGGAAGCAGCAGGGCCTCGACATACTCAACCCGACAATCCCGGAGGCGTGACCGTGCTCTCCACCGACGACCGCGCCGCCATGCTGCGGTACGACGAGCTCGCCCAACGCGTCTACAGCGAGCGCCGCATGCCCTCCGGCACCCGGGACCTGATCCTCGCCCTTGGCTGGGTCATCCTCCGCGACCCGCGCCGCCACGACCCCGCCGTCGGCACCTGGGCCCGGGCGCGAGAGGTCATGAACGCCGACAACCGCACCATGTGGCAGCTCATCGCCGAGGATGCGCCCCGGTACGAACACGACTGGCACGCGGGTCCCGAAGGCTGCCAGGCCCCGATGGTCCGCGTCGACCGACTGTGCGGGCGGAACACGGTGCACGGGTTCGTCGAGTCCGACCCGGTCACGGGCCGCCGCCGGAACTGGAACTTCTGCAACAGGCCCCGCTGCCGCGTCTACGCCCAGACCGTCTACGCCCGGGCGAAGGGCAGCCACGAGCGGGCACCCGAGCCGATCCCCAACAAGGGCGGCCTTCTTCCGCTGTTCTTCGCGTGGGACTGGGAGACGAAATACCGCAAGGCCGTTGAAGTCTTGCCGGGACTCTCCAGCAGTCTCTGCAACTGGAAGCCTCCGACGTACGGCCTGTCCGCCGACGAATGGCCCACCGTGCCCGGTGACGAGCCCGTCAAGGCGTTCCCGAAGCTGCGCCTGGTCGCTTCCAACGGCGAGATCGTCGACAACGCGCCCGCCCTCATCTGACCTGGAGTGCTGCTGATGGCCGACCTCGACCGGTCCCGCCGGTATCTGAAGCCCGTGCCGCGCCTCGCTCTCCCCGGCGAGCCCGACGACGTCCACCTCGCCCTCTACGGCTGGGAAGACCGCCTCGACGCGTGGGTCGCCAGCTCGCCCGCCCTGTGCGGCCGCTCCGCCGAGCAGGGCGACCTCCCCATGGATGCCGAAGTCACCTGCCCGAAGTGCCTGCGGCGCCAGCCGGAGTACCAGGCCGTGCTCGACGGGGAGAACTGCACGCCGCCGGTCTCGGACCGTGTCGCCGCCCGACGGGACCCGCGGTACGCGACCGTCCTCGAGACGATCCGCTGCTACGGCTGGCCCAGCGGGCAGCCCATGGTGCCCGGCACCGACGCCGACCTCCTGGCCACCCGCGTCATGTGCGCCATCCGTACGCACGAAGCCGGGAGCGGCCTGTGACCGACGACGTGCCGCTACCTGGAGTCGACGAGTACGCCGACCAGCTCGACACCGCCCACCGAGCCCAGGCCGCACCGCCACCGTCCTTAGGATGTCCGAGCTCGCCACAACAGCAGAAGGAAGAAGATCAGCATGCGTCCCCAGAGATTCCAGGACTTCGTCGTACGCCTCGCCTCGGAGGACCCGAGCGTCGGCCAGGCGAAGACACTGAAGGACGCGGGTGACACCAAGCGCCCGTACGGCCTGGCCGTCGTCCTCGAGGGACGTGAGGTGCGCTGGCAGATCAACGCGCGCTCGGCGGAGCGCGACGACTTCGACCAGCCCGAGAAGCCCGTCGAGGCGGCACCGATCAGCTTCGACGGTCCGTGGGCCGAGGGCCCCGAGGGCTGGCTCGCACGACTCGTGGCCGGCTCGGGCTCGCGGGAGATCGAGGACATCGAGCAATGGTCCCTACGCGACAACCCGAAGGACGGGCTGACCGTGAAGTGCTACAGCGGGGCCTGGCTGTACCTGCGCGCCCTGTAGCGGCCCCGAACGGGCGTGCGCCGTTGACGACCCCAGCCTCGAGGCGTAACGCTCGACGAACCAGCAACCCGCCGCCCGGGAGGCCCCAGTGTCCAAGGACGAAGTCAACGGCTACCCATTGCTCGACGAGGAGATCGTCACCGCCTCCGACGACACCGACGACGACCAGGGCCAGGACGATGAAACGGGATGAGACCGGGCGCCGCTGGGCCGCCGCCTACCTCCACACCCCGGCCGCCCGCACCACCCAGACGCCGCTGAAGTGCCCCGACCACCCTGAGACCAGGCTGGTGAGGATCCTCGGCCAGGCATGGACGTGCCCCGTATGTCTCCGGCCCGAGCAGCAACGGGAGTCCTGACTCAGGAACGGCGGGCACGCCGCCCCGACACCGCCGTCGGGGTCTGTATCGCCTGTTTCACCAGCTCCAGCAGTGCGGTGCGCGCCGCATCAGCGCCCGCCTCGGCCTGGTGCCATCCCTCCCACCCGGTGTCGTTCTCTCGGTCTCCCGCGGCCCACTGAAGTCGGTCGTGTAGCGCGGACTGCACATCCTGCAATGCGATCACCGCATTGGAAGCGGCCTCTGTCAGCTCCGGCTCACACAAGACCTGAATGCGTTCCTCGCAGTCATGTATTGGCGCGCGCATGTATTCGATCTCGTCGGAGAACTCTTCGATCACCGTGTCGGGGTCCTCATCCAATTCACCCGCGCGATCGTCTTGGACGAACTCATCGATGCCTTCCCAGAACTCGTGCCCCACCGCCATGATCCGATCGAACTTGTCGAGGAACGCCAAGTACGCTTCCTGGCGCTGTCCGCGCAGCCACTGCCCGTGCTCCACCGCGGACTGGTCTGCGAGCTGTCGGCGACCGACGATCAGGCCGATGCCGATACCGCCGATGGTTCCCACGACAGCCACGACCGAGGCGATGACCGTCCCCCACGCATCACTCATGCCCCGCATCCTGCCAAGCGCGTCCCGGCCGCGTCGGCAGTGGCCTCGTGACGTGGCTGTGGGCCCGCGTGGCGCTCCAACTCCCCTACGCCGCACCACATTCACGCCGATACGTCCGATAGGCGCTCTAACGCCCGCACAGCGCGTTGCCTCACGATCGGACCATGGGGGCATCCGAGAACCAGCAGCCAGCCGACAGCGCCGCGGCCGCGGCATGCGATGAGTGCGGCACCGCCGACGACACCGTGCGGGACATGGGGCTCCGCACACCCATCCAGCTGTGCGACCCGTGCTTCGATGACCTCATAGCCATCCGCACCCTCGCCGGGCCGCTCCCCCTCTCCCGCGTCCTCGACGACGTCCTCACCGGGGCCGACCCGCTCGAGGCCGGCCGCCGCTCCGACACCTGGCGCCGCACCGCACCCGCCGCCGAGCCAGCCGACGACGAACGCGAAGACCGGACCGCCTGAACCAGCAGCCAGTAGGCTGGCCAGCCCTCTGGCAGACTTCCGGAATGACCGACTCGGTAGAACGTCGCGCCGCATCCGGGGAACTGTGCACCTGCGGCCGCCCGGCCATCGTCGTCTACAGCAACGCCGAGTTCGGCGATGTTGGCTACTGCGGCATCGAAGGCAGCCAGGCCCACCCCGTGCTCCCCTGCCCTTGGTGCGGGAGCACTGAGCCTCACACTGCGCCATGGGGGGACCCCGGAAAGTGCCCTGACTACCAGCTCCGCCCATCGGCTGGGCCGCAGGACTGAGCCGGGGCAACGACCTGCCCGGGCGGGGTCAGCATGGGGACATGGCCCCTTCCGAAAACACGCCAAGCGGGGCTGCTACAACCTTCGTTGGTAGAAGCCCCGCCCAGCCGAACAGCTACCGGCGCAGCAGCAGCGCGGTGACCAGCAGCAACACGGCCACCAAGAACCGGAACGGGTTCCCGGACGTGGCCGCCTCCACCACAACCGCCGCCACCAGCTGGGCGGGGAGCTCGCCCGTCACCTTCCGCGCCGTGGCCCTGGTGTGCGAGGCCAGCGCCGCCCACGCACGCCTGATCATCTGTTTCATGCGGGGAGTCCCCCTCCGCTCCGGGGCGCTCGGAGTAGGCCCCTCTTACCCCTTCCGGGCTCTCGGGCCGGGCCGGACAGGAACACCGGGCGCCGGACGCCGTCGGGACCGTTGTCGGTGGCGGCCGTCATCATGACGGACATGAACGATTCGGGCATTCGCACCGTGTTCCACCCCGATCGGTGGCGTCGCATCCTCGGCCTCGGCCAGCTGCCCGCCCTGCACGACTGGCTGCGGGCGAACGGGGTCGAGCCCCGGGACGTGGACAAGGCACCGATCACGGTCGAGGGTCGGGACGGCGCCACGGTGATCCGGTACACGGCGCTGCTGCGGGACGTGGACGGGCACCGGTACCGGGACCCGGTCACCGACGGGGCCGCTCGGGAGGAGCGCACCACACCGCTGGTGGTCGAGCCGCCGGAGGAGTGGGGGACGTGAGCTCGGCCTTCGGAGACGACGAACGCCCCACC
Organism: Streptomyces sp. LZ34; assembly: GCF_053890475.1. Classification (NCBI taxonomy): domain Bacteria; kingdom Bacillati; phylum Actinomycetota; class Actinomycetes; order Kitasatosporales; family Streptomycetaceae; genus Streptomyces; species Streptomyces sp. LZ34. Next base: position 50,210 of record NZ_JBSSHG010000002.1, on the reverse strand, counting down.
CATCGCGGGTGGGGCGCCATGCTGTCCGGTGTCGACCGGTCAGGTATCGCAGCCGACACCATCCCCGTCACGGTCCAGATGAGAGGCGTACCCCGGCTCGCCACGATGGATCGGCGCAGCCCCAGCCGCCCGAGCCTCGGAGCAGTTCCTGTAGTACGCCGATCCGCCGCCACCAGCGCCACCGCTCCCCAACGCGTCGTCGTTGGACACGGCGGGCGCCTTCGCAGTCACCGTCACCTTCACGATCTTCGTCTTCGTCTTCGTCACGGTGACGGTCGGCGCCGGCTTCGGCTTCGGCTTCGCAGTCACAATCTTGGTCACGGTGACCGTCGGACCCGGCTTCGGCGCGGCCGCCGCCTGCTTCGTCTTCTCTTTGGAGGTCTTGGTCTCGCCACTGGCCGCCCCGGCGCCGATACCGAGGAAGAAGACCAGGCCGAGCGCGGGCAGAACGAAGCGTTTCCGGGCCCACTTGGGTGCCGGCCTGCCGGGCGTGGGTGGCGCCGTGTACGGGTTGCTCATGATCCCCCCTGGGATGTTCGGGTGGGATGACCGTAGTGCACACGTGTGGGGCCCTGTGAGAGATACGGGAGGTAGTGATCGACATGTGACCGCTGGGCCGGGGCGTCGCGGTCACCACACCTCCGGGCCGCCTCCGCGCCACTCGATCAGCGGCCCCTCCAACTGCACGTCGTCCGGCTGCAGACCCGCGCGCCTCAAGAACTCGAGCAGGTCCGTCACCCCGTAGGCCGTCCCCAGGATCTCCCCGTTCACGCGCACCCTGCGACCGCCGGACTCCATCGGCGGGTACACGACGACCAGGGCATGCGGCATACGCCCACACTCCGACAGACCCTCTCGAACCGCACTCCAGGAGCCGCTGTCCGTGTCACACTCGCCTCGTGCCCCCTGCCGCTCCCCCGTCGGCCGGGGGCACACCCCTTGACCCACCCACCACACCGGGTGAATGGTGACTACAGCCACCCCCCACGCCTCCACCGCGAGGGGAGCAGGCATGTCCGACCCAGAACCACGCTACGACGCCCGCACCGTCGAAGCGCCCGACGGGACCCGTATCACCGTCGCCTACAAACCCGGCAGCCGCATCGACCACATGACGGACGACGAATTCCTCGCCACGTTCCACCCCGACAAGATGTGCCGCACGGTGACTGTGGAACAGCCCGCGGACAGCCTGCCGTGCTGCCCGGTCACCGACCTCGCCAAGGAACGCCTCCGCCGCCACCCGCCCGGCACCCCTTACACCGCCGCTGACATCGCCCCGCTCTTCGGCGGCAAGGACGTCCAGGGAGCTGCCGAGCGCATCGCTGCCCTCCTCAACCTCATCGTCGACCAGCGCCTGCGCTGAGGGGGGCAAGGACATGGGTGAGGAACGCGAGATCGTCGAAGACGAAGGCATCACGTATGAGATCCGGCACCTGCCGATGCCCGACGGCAGCATCAGCCACTTGGCCTGCACACCAGGAGGGTTCGCCCACCTGACAGACGAGGAGCTGGTCGCGGAACTCCTCGCACTCCTCCCGGACCAAGACGACCAGCCCTGAACGCACAAAACGGCCCGCCACCCCGGAGGGTGACGGGCCGTCTCAGGCGTACCGCGCGAGGCACACCCACTCACCGTACGCTCACTCCACATACCTGGGCAGGGCCGCCCGGGCCCTCTCCGCCAGGGCCCGCGCCCGTACCGGGTCGGGGCGGCCGGCGTTCCGGCGCAGCAACTCCACCAGCCGATCCGCAGGTATCACCGGTACGCCGCGCACGATGAACCCGCCACCCTCAACCGGTGCGTTGTCTACCGCGATGATCGCAGTCACCGGCACCCCCAACGCAACACTCACCAAGCCCGCTTCGTACTCCACGCTGTCGACCTGATCATCCTTGTCGACGTTGCCGTGCATCAGCCGACCCCGAACCGCGCGGGCCCGAGCCCGGTTGTGCCACCGCTTCGCGTCCGGCATTAACACCCGGCCGCCAGGAGAGACCAGCACGAAGTCGGCATTCGCCCGGTCGGCACCGGGGATCACCCGGTCGTACAGCCCGTACCAGCCTTCCCCGGCCAGCGGAGCGAGGAGAGTAGCCACGCGCTGTTCCCCCACCTTCCCCGCCTCCCAGCAGCGCGCCTCAGCCGCGAGGCGGGCGCCCTGCCGGTCCATGCCCACCGCGGCCAGCACCCGGCGCTTCAGGCCCCGCGGGGCGGCCTGAGCACGTAACGCCGCCGCCCTCGCGCCAGCCGACGACCCCGCGGTCACTCGCCCACCTCATCCAGGTGGGCGTCGATAGGCCGGGCCTGGTGGTGCGGGCACCGGCAGGGCGCCATGTCCTGCTTCCTCGTCAGACGGCACGAAGCATGCTCGCGCTGCGCCCACTCGGCCAGTTCGGCGCGGCGGTGCGTGTAGGAGCGCATGGCCCACTCCAGAGCGTGTGCCGTCTCGCACGCGGTCGACAGGTACGGTCCCATCTCGATGACGGCCAGCAGTCGGTCCGGCAGCTTGTCCCGGTCCGACCCGGGCGGCGGCGGCACGTAGCTCGACTGCACGACACCGAGCACGGCGTCGGTCACGCCCAGATAGACCTCCCGCTCGGCTGGCATCAGGAGGTTCCACGGCTGGCCATCCGCCCGTGCAGCGGCTGCCGCGCACCGCTCGCGCAGCCCGCTGGCCGGAGCAGGCTGTTCGGTACTGGTCACTGGGCTCCTCCAGTCAGGCGCTGCGCGGTGTGCCGCATGGCGGTGATGACCTGGTCGGCATCCTCGGCATCGTCGTTCCAGGCAGAGACCAGGAGCCCGGGGTTCGCGGCGATGGGGCTGGTGTCGCCGGGCTCCGGCTTCAGGTCCAGGTAGCGGGCGAGAGCGGCGAGAGCGGCCCGTTCAGCGGCAGAGGTTTGCCGGTTGGCGTCGGGTGGGGCGATGGTGGTGATGGCGCCCATGGCGCAGACGGCGCCGTGCTTGTTGCGGAGGCTGCCCTGGTGCCATCCGTGGGTCTCGATGTAGTCGGCGGCGCGGGACAGGACGCTGGCCGTGGCCTCGGGGTCGTCGGTCATCGGTTTACCTCCAGCACCTCGAGGGCGTGGACCTGCCACAGCACCGTGCCGTGACCGCGGAACCGGGTAGGGCCGGCGTCCCATCCGCACGAGCAGACCAGCGCAGCACCACCGTGCTCCTTGTCGGCGTGGTCGCGGTAGTACCAGGTCGGCAGGTGCGGGCCGGTGCCGTCCCCGCCCAAGGCATGGGAGTGCTGGGGACAGAGGTAGCCGACGGCCGTGGAGCGCCGCCAGCCGTCCGGCTCGCGGCCGGGCTCGGCGGTTGCCCCGGTCCAGGTGGCGCGCAGGTCGAACTCGGCTGAGCAGCCGGGGATCGTGCAGTCACGCAGGTACCCGCCGCGCAGCACCCAGTCCTGCTCGAGAGCATCGGTGTACGCGCCGAGGACGGTCATGGCTGTCTCGGCGAGGGCTTCGGCGAGGTGGGTACGGAGCCCGGTGACCGAGCTCAGCCTGGGTGTGGTGGTCATAGTCCCCCCAAGGGATGTGACAGTGGGTTACGAATTGCGTGGATGTACTGGCGGGTACGGGTCTCCGCCCCGCGAGCGGGCAAGTTCGATCACGAATCGGTTACGCAGAGTTCGCGTGTACGGAGGCCATGCCGCCCGGGTCCCGCACCCCGGCGATGTCCGACGGCACCAGCAGGCCCCGCACCAGCGCTATCGCCACCGCGTTCGCCCGGTCCCGCGCACCGAGCTTCAGATACAGGCGGCGGAGCGTCCCGTTCACCGTGTGGGTGGAGATGCCGAGGAAGTGGGCGATGTGCTCGTTGGTGTTGCCGTTCGCCGCGAGGACGAGCAACTGGAGTTCGCGGCGGGTGATGCGGGCTCTGGGATGGTTGGTGGCACGGCCGTAGTGTCTGGCCCGGTGCGGGGCGTGAGGCACCTCGGGGGCGGTCATGCTGCTGCTCCGGTGTACGGGGCGAGGGCGGCGTTGCCAGGCAGGTAGAGCGGGTGCCGCGGCTGCCCAGTCGAGGTGGTGCCGAGCGCGTGCAGGCGCACCCCAGCAGCCGTCAGGGACCGGGTGACGGTCGCCGCGCGGTCGCCGAGGACTCCGCCGGCGCCCCATCCGGCGACGACCGGGCCGAGGCTGGCGGTCGTCTGCCGCAGGAAGACGTCGTTGTGCTCGCCGACGGGGTCCGGGTGGTCGCGGAGCGCCCGCGGGTCCGTGGAGCGCAGAGCGAACAGGTTGACGACGGCGATCCCACCGCACCGCTCCCGCCGGGCGAATCCGATACAGCGCCGTATGGTCGCGTCGTCCTCGAGAGCGTCCGCTGTACTGGGGTTCAGCATGATCCACACCATGGGCGGGCGGCTGCTGTCCCAGATGCGGGTCAGCAGGTACCGGTACGCGCGGGCCTTGTCCATGACGGCGGTGGCGAGCATGCCGTCCCACTCGTCGTCCTCGAGGACCAGGCCGTCCGGCACGGCCAGGTCGGGAGCGGCGGTCACTGCCCAGACTCCGGGTTCGGGAGCTTGCCGTGAACCCGATCGGCCACACGAGCCCAGGCGGCCCACGTTTCGTCGTCCCAGTCGTCACTGTTGGACGGGGCAGCTCGCAGGATGCTGCGGTCGCCCTGGTCGGCACCCTCCTGCTGCGTCTCGTCGTGCCCCACCTGCCGTTCCTTCTCTGTCTTCTCCCAGTTCTCCGTGGCCTCCAGCGCCCGCGCGGCCTCGTACCGGGCGTCGAGGGACCACTGGTTCAGCACCTTCGGGCTCTTCGCGATGTGCCGCTCGGTCCAGTCCGTGTGCTCGAGCGAGTCCGGGCCTTCGCCGAGCGGGCCGTCGAACCACTCGGCTACCTCAGTGGCCTTCTCCGGGGCGGCTTCCATCAGAGCGTGGAGGGCGCGGGCGAACCCGGCGGCCATGGAGCCAGCCGTGGCCTGCCAGCCGAGGGCGGCCGGGTGCTTCGGCAGCGGGGAGGCGTGGGTGCGCATGTGGAGTTCGGCTAGCTCGACGAGCAGCTGCTGCGCCGAGGTCTTGGGCTGGGTCGTGTCGGTCATGGGTCAGTTCTCCTTCGGGGCGTTGGCCAGCCGGAGCAGGACTTGGGCGTGGCAGTGGTCGGGCTCGCCGTGCTCCGGCAGCGAGCACCAGCACGCCAGATCCCGGCCGCGCAGCTCCGCCCGGGCGGTAGCACGAAGCTCGGCCTGCTCGGGCTCGTGGACCCAGCGGTCGTACTCGGCGGTCGCGATGGCGCGGGCCTCAGTCATGGACTGGGCGTCGGCCCATAGGTGACCGTCGGGGTCCATCACGTGGATGCCGAGGCCGTCGCGGACGATGTGCCACGGGTTGCCGTAGCGTCCAGCGCGACCGGGGCCGCGGCCGACGTACCGTGCGCCGGGCGGCATGCCGGGCTGGCCCTTCTTGCGGGTGCGTTGGACGCGGGCGGGCATCAGGCGGCCCTCCCGGCGTGCTGCTCCGGGGCCCACAGGCGAACCCACACGTCGCGGCTGCGCCACACGCAGGCGATCCGGCCCGGCTCGGAGTAGTCCATGCCGGGCCGCTGGTCACCCGGACAGCCGAGGATCAGCGGGGCGGAGCCGCCGAACGATCGGAGCGCGGCCAAGGCATCGGCGCCGTCGACCCGGCCGGACAGCATCGGGCGCCCGTCCGGGGCAGTGGTGGCGTCCCACAGGGTGAGTACCGCGTCGCGGATGCCGTGGAACTCAGCGTGCGAGCGCCACGCGAACTCGGCGTTGTCCCGGGCCTCGTCTGCGGGTGCCTTACGGGTCCACTGGATGGTGGGTGTGGTCATGCTGCTTCGCTTTCGGTGTCGTTGGTGGACGGTTCGCGGAGTGCGGCCAGGAGTCGGGCGCGGTTCGCGGCGGCCTGCGCCGGGCTGGTGGGCATACGGGCCGGCCGGTAGTCGCGGACCTGGCCGGTGGGGAGGGCCTCGGCGTACAGGCGCTCGCGCGTGGTCGGTTCGGCCAGGGCTCGCTTCAGGGCGTTGCGGGCGGTGTTGACGGTGGCCCGGTGGCAGCCGACGCGGCGGGCGATCTGGTCGTCGGTCAGCCCGGCGTTGATCAGGGCGGCGATGTCGGCGCGGACTCTCATGGCGGCCCTCCGGTCTGGGCGTGCGGGGATGGGTGGGCCGCCCGCCGGCTGCGATCAGCGGGCGGCCCGTACGTGGTGGGGGGTGGTGCGGGGGGCCGTAGCCCTCGTGGGCTCAGGCGAGCGACAAGCGAGCGACCTCGGCCCATTCGCCGCCCGGAGCGTCGCGGTGCAGCAGAGCCTCCGGCATCCGACGACCCTCCGGGTGCTCCTGGTACTCGCGCACCAGGTAGCCAACGAACGAGTCGCGGTACTCCTGCGTCTCACAGGTGATGACGTAGCCGTCGGTGCAGCGGATACCCCACAGGCACGCGTCCTGCTCGCGCTTCCGCGCCTCGTCGACGTGCGCGTTGTGCAGGTCGACCGCCCGCTCCCCGCCGACCACGTCCCACCAGGCGTCGACCTTGCCCCGGTTCTCCTGGTAGTAGGCGAGCATCCGCGCGCGGCTGGCGGCGATGGCCTGCATGTCGGTGGACTCGAACGCCGGCGGCCAGTTCTCGACCGTGTAGCTGTAGGACCCCTCGTTGCGGACCTTCCAGACCAGGGAGACGAACTCCAGCCAGTCGTAGTCGGACAGGGCGGTCGGGTTGCTGATGCTGCTGGTCATGCGTTTTCTCCTTGCGGTGCGGGTTGGTGTGCCAGGCGGCGGTCAGTCCCAGTCGTCCGCGTCGTAGTCCGGCAGCCGCCCGTCGAGCTGAAGGGCATACACGGTGCCCGCAGTCGTGCCGTCAGCCAGCTTCAGCGCCTGCCAGCCGTGCTCTCCTCCGTCGACCCAGCGGAACGTCTGGTCGGGGTGGTGGAAGCTGGTCTGCTCCTCCGTCCAGGTGTGGGCGTCGTCGCGGTGGGCGAAGAGGGCACGCCCCGAGCGGGCGTGGTCGGCGAGGTACTGGGTAGGGCGGTGGCTCATTGGGGCTCTCCTTGATGCTGGGGTGGCCGCTGATTGGTTTCGATGGGTGGGCCGCGCCCCGGTCGGGGGTTCGCGGGGCGCGGCCCCGTGGGTTGGCCGCCGACCGAGCTGGCCGGGAGGGCGGCGGCCGGGTCTCAGGCGGCCTGGACGGTGTAGTCGCGCGGGTCGTACCCGGCGTACGCGTGCTCTGCGGCGTGCCGAGGGGCTACCTCGGCCCGGATCCGGGTGTTCTCCGCGTCGACCTGCTGGGGGTCGACGACGACCCGGTATCCGGTGGTGACGGCGTCGTAGCCGTTGGGGTCCTTGAGGCGCAGCTCGGGCACTGGACAGCTCCCTTGTTCACTCCGGGCCGCTGACCAGCGGCCCGTTGTCGGCTCTACGAGCATAGCCTTTATTCACTACATGTGCAATGAATAACAGAGGGGAGAGAGACACCCACCCACGACAAAGGCCCGGCCCCACACGGGACCGGGCCTGCCACCAGCACAAACGCTCAGAAAGGAGGTTCGTCCGGCGCCGCGGAACCACCACCCCAACCACCGCCACCAGACCCGGCCGGCGCCGAGGACGCCCACGGATCCCCGCCACCCTGCTGCGCCCGGCCCGCCGCCTGGCCCTGCGGGCCCTGACGGCCGCCCGTCTTCGTCACCTTCGCCGTCGCCATCTTCAAACTCGGGCCGATCTCGTCGACCTCCAACTCGAACACCGTGCGCTTCACGCCTTCACGGTCCTCGTAGCTGCGCTGCTTCAGGCGGCCCTGCACGATCACCCGCATCCCTTTGGCCAGGGTCTCAGCGCAGTTCTCCGCGGCCTGCCGCCACACCGAGCACGACAAGAACAGGCTCTCCTTCTCGTCCTCCCAGGTGTTGGTGTCCCGGTTGAACTTCCGCGGTGTGGACGCCACACGGAACTTCGCCACCGCGGCGCCCTGCGGGGTGAACCGCAACTCCGGCTCATCCACCAGGTTGCCGACCACGGTGATCACAGTCTCTCCGGCCATCACGCTGCCCTCTCCATGTCGTTGTTCGTCATCTCGTTCTCGAGCCCCAGCTCTCGGGCGGTCAGGTACGCCCGCCGCCACGGTGCCTTCCGGCCCGCGTCCCGCTCACGCTTCTTGATCCGCTCCCACGACCGGGACAGCGCCTCGGGCGACATCTCCAGCCGGGCCGCGATTACCTCGACCGAATCCGGGGTCCATTCCATGAGGTGCCGGATTGCCAGACGGCGCGCGGCATCCCCGAGGACCACGGCCTCGCCGGCCAGCCATCGGGCGGCAGAGGTCTCCGGGTCGGCGTCGGGAGCTGGCATCTCGGCGTCCAGCACCGGAACCGCACTGGGGTCGTCGATCGTGTCGTCGTCCCAGGCCAGCGCCGAATGGAACCCGGCCCGTTGGGCGACTGAACGAGCACGGGACACGGACTGCTGGGGCACCCCATGGTCCAGAGGGTTCTGATTCCACCAGGCGTCGTAGACCGAGGCGACAGCCCGGGCCAACCTCGCCGTAACCCGTTCCCGACCGATCGCCTTCTTGAAGTGCGCCGCCGTCATACCAACCCGCTCTGCAATCACCTGCCGCGACCAGCCGCGCACCGCAAGCGCCTCCACCCGCCGACGGGTACCAGTCGCGTCAATGCGCGCGCCATCAGGGAAGTCGTCCAAGGACGGCCAGTACGACAGCACCAGCTCCGCGGTCTCACGCCGCACCTGGTGGCCGGGCCCGTACTCACCGCGGCCCCACATCAGGTGCTGAAGCGACGAATTCTGAGCGAGCCCCAGCCGTTCGCAGATGGCCATGTATGGCATCCCGGCGGCGTTCACCTTGCGCAGGTGTTCACGTACCGGCTCGGCGTCCACGAACGGCTCCCACAGGCCAGCGGCCATCAGCCTGCGGCGTCGCACCTGCCAGCGGGAGGAAGCGGCACGCTCGGCCGCCGTCATCACGCTCATGCCGCCACCGCCTCAGCCGCAGTGCCTGCCTCTGCCTCCAGGGCCCGCAGCACTTTGTGCACCGTCTGCGTGTTCGTCCCCAGCTCCATAGCAATCTGGTTCACCGAACGGCCAGCGGCCTGCAGCGCCAGGAACTCCGGTCGGCGGTCCCGGAGGATCTGCACCCAAGCCTGCTCCGGGTTCCCGGCCACACGCCGCCGCGCCCGGCGCAGCAGACTCCGCCGCTCGTCCTCGTCCAGACCGCCGTAGATCCCGTCCATCTCTCGGTTCTCGAGAGCCCACTGCAGGCACTGCTCCATGACCGGGCAGCGACGGCACACAGCCTTGGCCTGCTCGATCTGGGTGACGAACGGCCCGGTCTTGCCGGTGGGGAAAAACATGTCGGGGTCTTCGCGGCAGATCCCGGCGTGCCGCCAGTCGCTGGTGATGGTCTCGGGCCTGGTGGGGGCAGGCCAGCGGGGAGGGGCGAGGGGGCGGACGCTCATGAGGTCACTCCTTGAGGGCGAATGGCAAGCGGATGCGGAGTGTGACCGTTTTCGGGTGTGGGCGCGGCTTGTTCTATAAAGCGGCCAGTAGTCACGGTCATCGGTCACCCTCCGTTACGGCGAGGGTGTAGAGGCGGATGATGGCGCCCGGCCGGTTGAGGGCGTCGGGGTGAGGGTCGCCGACGTAGTACTTGGCCAGGTGGTCGTACTGGACTACGCGGGCGTCGTCTTTCCAGGCGCGGGCGGTGGTCAGGGCGTCTTCGGTTGAGCGGAGGAGCTTGGACAGGTCGGGGCTGGAGGCGGGGCGCCAGTTGAGGCGCCGGGACCAGGGAGTTTCGGAGGGCCACCACACCGGCCTGCTGGTGGGCTTGTCGCGGACGGTGAAGCTCATCTCGGCGGTGATGGGTCCGTCGAGGGGTTGCCAGTTCGCGTAGAGGCGTGTGGCGGCGAGTGCCGCCTCGTGGACCTGCTGACGCCAGGGCTTGACGCGCTTGGACTGTTCGACGAGGACGGCGCTGACGCGGCCGGAGGCGGCGTTGCGCCGGTGTCCGGCGTAGCGTTTCGAGCCTTGTGGGGCAGGTCCGCCGTTGACGACGATCGTGAGACGGAGTTGCCGGGTGCCGGGGATGGCCGGGTCGGGTGCGGTGAGGGTCACTTCGTGTTCGCCTTCCGCCGGGCCGCGCGCTCATCGAACTGGGCGATCCACTGGTCGGGGTCATGGCCGAGTCCCTTGGCCGTGCGGTAGGCGGGTCCGGCGAGGTCTCCTGCGGTGAGAACTCGGTTCAGGTACTCGGCGAGCGCGTCCGCGCTACTGGGGGCGAAGCGGCGGAGGGCTTCGATGGCCATGGCGGCGATGTAGCCGTTGACGGCGGTGTGGGTGTGGGCTTCGCGGAGCCACCGGTCGTTGATGTTCTCGTCGGCGAGGCGGTCGGCTTCGATGGTGGAGCGGATCATCGTCTCGGCGAACTCGCGGGGGGTCTTGGGGGTGTCGAGCGTGGTCATGCGGCGTACTCCTGGAGGTGGATGGGCCCGTGGGGGCCGGTTCGGAGGTAGGTGGCGTGGCCGGGGCGGTGCCCTATGTGGACTGCGAGGCACCAGTCGCAGCGGTAGGCGCGGAAGTCGGGGCCGCCTTCGCCGCGTATCTGTCTGGCCCGGCGGCGGCCGGCGCGCCTCGAGGGGAACGCCGTCTTACCGAGGCAGGAGACCTGGTAGTCGTTCACGGCGCCTCCTGTCGTGGTGCTGGTAGGCCGAGGTGTTCGGCGAGGGCTTGGCGGGTGTGTAGGTCGTGCGTGGGGTCCTGGATGAAGGCGACCGTGCGGGCGCGGAAGCCGCGTGACTGCTGGGCTTCGTCCTCCAAGCTGCGGATCACGGCCTGGTACTGCTGCTCAGTCACCGCGGTTCTTGCCTCGGGCCCGGGCCTCGGCGGCGGTGCGGCCGTTGACGGTCACGTGCGGGGCGGCTTCCTTGGCGAGCTTCAGCGCGGTGTCGAGGTCGAAGCGGTGCTCGGCCAGCCAGTCGTCCTCGCGCTCGGAGGGGATGGACTCGTAGCTCCACTGGCCGCTGGCGTTGAGGCACTGCTTCAAGCGGACAACGGCCCACAGTCCGCGGCCCCTGTACTCGACCGCGAGGTTGAAGAGGGCTCCGTTGTGGTCGTCAGGCGGGAAGAGAGAGACGACGTAGCGGGTGGGCTGGACGGTGGGCTCGGGGAGGTCAGCCATGCGGGTGCTCCGTGGGTGTGTCGGCGGCCGGGCGGCCCGGGCCGGGCGTGTGGGTGTGGCAGGCCGTGGTGTCGGCGTGGAAGGCGTTCAGCTGCTGCTGGTCGTCGACCTGGCGGGCGTGGCCCCAGCCGTGGGGGCAGTGCTGGTAGGCGGTGAGGCCGTCGTCGGGGGTGTGGATGAGGCGGGTGCCGTCGGCGAGCAGGGTGGTGGCCGTGCCGTCGCTCGCTCCGGTCCAGTGGTCGTAGGGGGCGTGGATGCCTGCGGCGCCGGTGTGGAAGGTGGCGTGGGCGGCGGCTTCGCGGAGGGCCCGGTAGAGGTCCGCCCGGGGCCGCGGGGCCGTGCCGGCCGGGGGCTTGACGAGGCTGAGGCGGGGGCGGGCGGGCGCCGCCGTGGTGACGGCGCCCTCCGTTTCGGCGCGCTGGGGCGCCTTGGCGGTCACCGCTCCGACTCCGTCCACTCGCCGTGGCGAACGGTGCGCTCCAGCAGCCGGGCGTTCGGCTGCAGTTCGCGGTAGCGGCCCAGGCGGGCCTCCTGGGCCGCGCGGTCCGTGGTAACTCCGTCCAGCACCCGGCCGTCGGGGCGGCGGATGCCGTACTCGATGGCCTCGCGGAGCGGGAGGGGTTCGTTGGTTACGTCGCCCTGTGTCAGCACCCGCTTCTTCAGCTCGTCGCGCTCGGCTCGACCTCGGTCCAGCTCGTCCAGGAGGGCCCATCCCGCGTTCGGGGACAGTGCCTCACTGGCTGTCAGCAGGGCGCGCAACTGGCTCTCGCGCTTCGGCGTCAGCGGGGACTGCTCGGTGGCCGGGTTCGTCATCGGGTCTCCTCGTTCTGAAGCTGGGCGGCGTTGAGGGCGGTGGCGTGGAGGTAGCCGTCGCTGTAGCCCTGGGCGTACATGGGGTCGTAGTCGGCGGCCATCTCGATGCGGGCGGTGGCGCGGCGGGAGTCGAGGCCGGTCATGGCGGCGAGTTCGCCGTCGAGGTATCCGGCTTCGAAGGAGTTGTCGGGGGTTCCGTAGGGGGTCTGGGTGATGGTGGGCATGGTCATGGCGGGGGCTCCGTTCGGGGCGTGGGCGGCTGGTCAGGCGGCGGCCGGGTAGTCGGCGGTGGCGATCTGCTCGGCGGTGTCGGCGGCCTTCCGCATCAGGTCGAGGACGTCGTCGAGGGACGGCGGGGTCTGTGCGTCGATGGGCCGGTAGGTGGGCCACCAGGCGAGGTGGTCGATGTAGTCGGGCTGGCCGGTGGTCATGTCGTCGTTGGGCTCGCCGTCGATGCAGGCGGAGAGAAAGCGGATGGCGTCCATGACGGCCGGCCGGGCACGGAAGTGCGCGTCGGGGTCGCCCTGCTGAGCGAGGCACGCTGCGCGGGTGAACTCGGCGGGGGGCAGGGCCTGCTGGGTGTGGGCGAGGAGGATGGCGGTGGGGATGTTGATGCTGTCGTCGTCGCCGACGTAGCCGGGGGTCTGGGTGTAGATGCCGCGCTGTGCCAGGAGGGTGCGGGCGCCTCGGATGAGCCGGCTGGTGGTGGCGTGCTGTGCGGCTGCGGTGGGCATGGCGGTCTCCCGGGTTGGCGTGCGGGGTGGTGTGCTGTGGTGGGTCGGTCCGGCCGCCGGGAGGCTGGCGGTGGGGGGTCCGCGGTGCTCGACCGGGGGCCGGACCCGCTTCGGGGTGCCTATTCGGCGGTGGTGCCTCGGTGGTCGTCGGTGCAGACCGGGCACTGGGTGATGGGGCCGTATCCCTCGTCGTACTCGTGGGCGTCGGCTTCGGGGAACACGGTCTGGCAGAAGCACGGGCAGTCGCAGACGGCGATCTCGCTGTTGCTGGGGAGGGCCAGGCCGATCTCGTGTGCGGCGAGGGCGTGGTGGGCGCGGATCTCGCTGATGTGGATGGTCTGGTCGGCTCGGTCCATGTGCTCGAGGAAGCGGTCCCGTGTGGCGGTGGGGAGGTCGTAGAGGTTGACCTGGGTGGGGAGCTGGTGGGGTGCGTGGGCGTGCGTCATCACGGCCATGGCGAGCCTCGATTCGGTTACTCCGGGCGGCTGACCAGCCGTCCGTTGTCGGCTCTTCGAGCATAGCCGTGATTCACTACATGCGCAATGAATCATCCTTGTGGGCATGAAGAAAGCCCCGCCCCAGATGGGGCGAGGCCGACTCTCCGCAGGTCAAACCGGGCGGGCCGTCAGGACTTCCGGCGTGCCCGCTCGGCCCAACGCCGTTGCGCAACCAGCACATCGCTGAAGTGCACGTAGTCCGCCGTGCCGATCCTCTTGCGGGGGATCCGGTAGTAGGCGATCAATCGCTTCAACGTCGAGTGCGACACGGGATATGGACTCTTCCGCAACAGGGCCGTCACGGCCTTCAAGGTCACGAGGTCATCCTGTGCGGGCGTGGGGGACGGTATGTGTGCAGCCACGATCAGCTCCTGGACGTGGCCGACGGTCGCAGCTCCGACCGGCCGAGGCGTTTCGAGTGGGACAGGTGGTGATGGTGAGACTCGTGAGGTGCGGGTCAGGTTGCGTGCTTGCGGGCGGCGTATTTCTCGGCCACATAGTGCTCGGCGATCTGTTGCAGCGTCCAGAGGCTGGGGCGGCCAAGCCGCTCGGCGCAGTACCGGTTTACGCAGGCGGCCTGGTCCTCATCGCGCCGCCAGAACAGGGACCAGCAGGTGCAGCCGGGGCACTCCTCGTAGCGGATGACGTCCTTGTCGCCCATGACCAGGGCGTGCTCGAGGCTCTGCCGGTGGATGATGGCGTCCCGGGTCATCTGCCGCTTGATGTCCACGTGCGGGGTGAGCTTGACCATCCAGCCGTAGATGCCTCCCGCGACAGTCGGCGGGGGGCTGGCGTCGGGGACGACTTCGCGGGTGTATTCGACGATCTCGCGGGTGGACTTTGTCAGGTGGTCGAGGATGTCGAGGTTGATGAGTTCGTGCGGGGTGGGGGTGGGGGCCCTTCGCCCGGGTGCGCGGCGGGTTGTGCGGGGGGTGGTGAATTCCGCTGCGAGGAGGCGGAGGCGCGCTCTGGCGACGGCTGCGTCCGTGTCTTGTTCGCCCATGGTTACCCCATCCATCGGCGGCCCGGTGGACGCGGAGCGTAGCCGTGGGGTGCTATGGGGCGCGCGCCGGGCCGGAGGTCGTCACTCCGGGTGGTTCCGGACGCTTCATCATGTCACGACTGACCTGCGTGGTGAACGAGTTGTGAGATTTGATCTTTCCGGACGTATCGACCGTTGCTGATCCGCAACACTCGACGCAGCGTCACATATGCGAGATATCAGAGTACGTGCGGGGCGCGGCGTGCGGCCTGAAGCATCCCGGCAATCACCTGGTGCTGCTCATCATCGATATGCCCGTGCATCTTGGCGCCGTCGACCACCAGGATGGCCGCCTCCAAAGCGATGTCGTACGCCTCCGCGGTGTCCGGATCGGTGAGGGTCCGCCGGCGGTGGAGATAGAGAGCCTGGATGGTCTCGGCGAGCTGCACCTCGGGGGCGAACGGCGGATCGTCGTGCGCGGTGCCCATGGCCGGCTCCTGACGATCGGTGGTTCGGGCGCGGCGGCGGGCGCCCAGGTGGATGACGTCGCCCGTGGCGGCTTCGGGGTCGGGCAGCGCGGGTGCGGGGCCGGCCGGTTCGTATCCAGGCATGGGCGTCTCCGCTCGTCCGGCAGGAGGGAAGGGGAGGTTCTGGCCGGGCTGCCGGTGGTCCCGTGCCGGACTGCCACTGTCCCACCGCTGTCTGTGGAGTGGGGTAGCGGGTCCGGTTTTTTGACGCTGATGTGACAGGTTCCGGCCCGTTTTGGTCGGTGTTGGTTGCAGGTATGGCAGCGCCCCCGCGGGGACTGGAGAGGCCGGAGTTTTGCCGACAACGAACCCGTCCAGCGCCGCGGGGGCGGGAGACCTCACGGGCACGCCCGTCAGATGACGGCAGTGTAGCCCGGGACCTGTCCATGCAGGCAGGGGGTGTTCCCCGGATGGCCCGGGTGTGGCGGGGGCGGGGGTGCGCTCGGGGCAGGGGGCGGTGGTGTGCTGCGCCACCTGGTCCGCTCCCCCGTCCCCGGCGGCCGCCTGACCACGGGGGCCAGCGGCGCCCCTTACTGTGCTCGTAGATATATGCACGCGGAAGGCGTCGGGGATCACACCACCCGAACGTGTGATGGAAAATCTCTGGCAAGTTGGGGTGAATCATGCCGATCATGTCGCGTGCAACGTCGTGAAGCCCTTGACGGAAACGGAAGACCCTGTTCCGCCTCGCGAAGGAGACAGAACAGGGTCGGGCACGCGGATTCAGATCAGCTCTGCCAGCTCCTTGGAAAGCTGCCGCAGGTCCTCAGGCTCCATGTACTCGCGCAGGATCCGCGTCACCGCCGTCGGGTTGTGCCACGGCATCACCACCGCTACAGGTTCCGCATCAGAAGTGGGGCGATGCATCGGCGGCTGGTCGTGGTTGTCAGCCGGCGGATTCGAGGAGGGCTTTACCGCGGTAAAGTCTGCGCCTCGCTCGGCGGGTTCCAGGACGGGCTCTTCGGCGCCAGGCTCCTCGGGACTCCGGGTCGACGGCAGGACGATCTGGGGCGGCTTCAGGGTTGAGCCACCACTGCTGTTCTCCGGAGCCGGAGAGGTAGCCGCAGGCTGTGCCGCCACGGGAGCAGCCGGGGCTTCTCGCCGACGGACCCGAGGAATTGCTGCCGCAGCCTCGCGGGCCTTCGCCTCGGCCGCCCATGCCGCACCTTGCTCCGACCGTGGCAGCCCTGCAATGTCCCGGGCCACTCGTACTGGCATCGTGGACGTGCTGACCAGTTGCTGAAGTTCGGGGGTGAGCTTGAGCAGCTTCCGCTGCTGCGATACCCACGTCTCATGCCGCTGGTAGTGCTCTGCAACCTGCCGGGCGCTCCCCAGTTCTTGCACCATCGTCTCGATACCGAGTGCCTGCTCGATCGGATCGAGGTTCTTCCGGTCGATGTTCTCCGACAGGACCGCGTCGAGGAACACGGCCTTCGACTGCGCGACTTCCTCCCGCTGCACGACGTGCAGGTGCGTCAAGCCAGCGGCAAGGGATCCGCGGTAGCGCCGCTCCCCGTTGGCGATGACATACGGGGCGCTGCCGACGGCTTCGGCTTCGTCGGGCCATAGCTTCAGGTACGCGGCGCGGGAGACCACGACGGCTGGCTGAAGCTGGCGCTTGGCCAGTACCTGCCCGAACTCGACAAGCTCTTCCTGGGTGCCGAAGTTCTTCCGCGGGTTGAAGCGGGTGGGCACCAGCTGAGAAAGGGGGAGACGGAGCAGGGTGATGTCGCTCTGCCCGGGAACGTCCTCGACTTTGCCGCCAGCGAGGGACGCCAGTGATGTACGGCGGCCCATCAGTTGCCCCCGCCGTAGCCGAGTTCGAGGGCGAGGCGGAAGAAGTCCTCGCGGGCTTCCATGGCGACTCGGTTCTTGGGGTACTGAGTGACGACCAGGCCCTCGGCGGAAGCGCGGGTGTGGAGCTTGTAGCGGCGGACAACAGACCGGGTGACGGGCCAGCCCTGGGCGTTGATGTAGGCGCGGGTGTCGTCCAGGTCTGCCTTGCCGTCGCGAGGATCCCAGGCGTTTATCACGACGCGGTAAGGAAGTCCTCGAGGCTGAATGACCTTGCTGATCGTGCGGGCGGTCGGGTCGAAGGCGAGGGGTTCGGGAGGCATTGGTACGAGGACTTCGTCAGCGACGTCGAGGGATGCTGCGAGGAGATCTTCGTCTTCGATGCTGCCGGGGGTGTCGATGAGGACGTACCGGTAGCCGTCGTTTGCTCCGCCATCTCGGCCGAGGGTGTCGTCGACTACGGCGCCGATGTTGACGGTGAGAGTGGTTTTGCCGACTCCGCCCTTCTGGTTGGCGACGACGATGATCCGTACCGTTTCGCCGAGGTTCTTCAGATTGGCGAGGCTGGCC
Organism: Streptomyces sp. LZ34; assembly: GCF_053890475.1. Lineage (NCBI taxonomy): Bacteria > Bacillati > Actinomycetota > Actinomycetes > Kitasatosporales > Streptomycetaceae > Streptomyces > Streptomyces sp. LZ34. The sequence goes on along the minus strand of NZ_JBSSHG010000002.1, from coordinate 33,132 downwards.
GGGTCGTCGTGGGCCTGAGTGAAGTCGAAGGGGAGTGCGTCACCGACGCGGTTGGCCCACCATACGGTGGAGCCTTGGGGGTCGGTGGATACGACGAGCACGCTGGATTGCATGTAATGCTCCGTGTGATTCCCGAGTTCGGTACTACGGACGCGGAGCATCATCGCAGACAGTGCAGGCGGTCTTGGTCTGGTGGGTGGATGTTTCACCTGGACGGCTGCCGGGCGGCGGAACTTTACCGCGGTAAAGGCTCAGGCGGCCGGGCGCTCGCCATCGTCGTTCTGGTCTTCAGGGTCCGGTGCGGGTTGGTCGTAGGCCCTGCCGTCGGCGTAGACCGGCTCCAGGAACAGGTGGTGGCGTGCCCAGAGGGGTATGGGCGCGGCTGGGATGGTGCGGACGGTTGTGACGGGGTGGTTGGTGTGCATGCTCTGCTCCTCAGGCGGTGCGCTGGAATGCGGTGGGGACAACGGGGGTACGGCCGGCTTTCTGAGCGCGGGCCATCCTGAGCGCAGCCTGCCGCACGGCGTCGCGCTCGTTACCCCTGCTTGCCTCGGCGGCCTGCTCAAGGGCGACCACGGCGTCGGTGAAGCAGTCCTCGGGCTCGCGGAGCCAGGCGTACTCGCCGGTTCCCCAGTCGCGTTGGAGGCGGGGTTTCTGGCCGGCGGGCGGGGTGTGGTCGATGGCGGCGAGGGTCTGGTGGTAGCCGGGGTGGGCGTCGTCGCGGGTGCGCACCGGAACGTCTGCGGTGGCCGGCCGGGCGGTCTCCGGGCGGTACTGCTCGGCGGCGGCCGTGGTGGGTGGGGTGATGGGGCCGGGGGTGAGGACGCGGATCGTACGGACCGCGGTGGTGCCCATCTTGTCGTTGATGCGCGCGGCGAGCTGCCTGCCCAACAGCCGGAGTTGGGTGGCGTAGCCGTCGGAGGCAGGCCGGAGGTCGAGGCGCCCGCAGTCCGGGTCGTAGTGGACGGGCTGGACAGTGCCGACCAGTTCGGGGCACAGGGTGGGCCACTGGTCGAGGACGCTGCCGCCTTGGACGCCGATGCCCCATTCGCGGTCGGTGTTCATCTGGCCGATGACGCCGGCGAGGGTAACTGGGTCGCGGCCGCTGCCTTGGTCGGCGCGGAGACGGCGGACGGTTTTCCGGCGGCCGGTGGGTTGCTGCTGGGCGGCGGGGCTGGCTTTGTACTGGGCGAGGGCAAGGCGGGCGAGGTCCCGGCCGGAGGTTCCGTGCTGGGTCATGCGACTACCTTTCGGACGGGGATTCCGGCGGCGGCCGCGCGGCGGATCGCGTCGGCGGTGCCGGTCGACGAGTTGTAGTGGAAGGCGAGGCACAGGTCGGCTCCGGCGTCGACCATGTGCTGATTGCGGCGGTGTCCGGCGGTGGGGCAGTAGTCGTCGCCGCGGGCCCGCTTCCGCCGGTGGCCGGGCAGGCAATCGGCCGAGCAGGGTGCGGCCCAGTCGGCGTCGTGCTGTTCGTGCTCGAGACCGTGGCCCTCGGCCCACAAGGCGGCGAGGGCGTCTGCTCCGTCGGCGCCTCCGTGGACGACGATGATGCGGTCGTGGCCCTGTTGGGTGGCGTCGTGCCAGGCGTCCATGAGGGCGTCGGCAAGCAGCTGCGGGGATGGCCAGGAGCGGCTGCCGGTGACCAAAATGCGGGCGGTCACGCGTAGGTCTCCTGCCAGGGGTGGATGGTCATGTGGCCCGAGGTGCCGCTGAGGGCGCGGTCGACGAGGCGGTTGGTGTAGAGGCGTCGGGCGTCGCGCTCGCCAAGGGTGTCGATGGCTGTCAGTACCGACTCGAGGTCTTTCTCCGCGTCAGCGCGCATGCTGACGACCTGGGCGCGGGTGAAGCTCTCGATGTCGGCCACGGGCGGGGCGTCGGTGTGGATCTCGTACAGCACGTCGGCGGGCTGCGGCTCGGCCTCGGCGGCCAGGTCGCGCATGCGCTCCCGGACCCCGGCGAAGATGCGGCGGACGGCGCTGCTGGTGGACTCCTGCCAGTTGGTCATGGACCAGTCGGTGGAGGTGCGGTCGTGGCGGGCGTGCTCGGCGCGCCGGGACTCCCGCATCGTCTCGACGGCGGCCGCCCGCTGGGCCTTGGTCTGCCAGCCGGGCATGCCGGTGACGCCCTTGAGCCGGTAGCCGAGCAGCCCGGAGGGGCGGCGGGTGCCGTGCTCGGGCTCGGGCGTGGTGTCGAGCCAGGCGATGACCTCGGCAGCAGTCCATCCGGCGTCGGCGACGTCCTTGACGATCCAGGCGATGCGGGGGACGGAGGCGCCAGTCAGCCAGCCGATCTGCTGGATGAGTTCGCGGGCGAGCTGGTAGCGGCGGCCGACGCGGTTCAGGGTGCGCTTGGCGCGCTTGGGCTTCTTCGGGGTGGGGGAATCGTCCTGCCCGCTTGCGAGCTTGCTCTCAGAGGGAGAGTGAGTACTACCCGCAGAAGAAGATGCTGAGGTACCACCCTGCATTGGGGTGCAACGCGACCGCGTCGAAGACGGCTTCCTCGAGCGCTTCCGGCGCACCTTCCGGGCGGCCTTCTTCGCCAGCTTCCCGATCGTGTTGCGGTGTTCCTCGGCGATGCCGACGGGGCGCCGTTGCACCCCTTCGCCGACCGTACGGATGCCCAGGGCGGCGTCGAACTCGACGGGGATGACGCGCTCGAACACGGACGCCTGCCGCACGGCGCCGCTGATGCGGGATCCCTTGACGCGGTACACGAGCAGCCCTGCCTCGCGGAGCATGTCGAGGTGGTACTGAACGGTGCGCTCAGACAGGCCCAACTTCCGCGCGAGGTAGGCGACGCCGGGGCGGCACTCCTTCAGCGCGGACATCTCCTGGGCGATGCGCACGGTGGTCTCTCCCCACTTCGGTCCATGGGTCCGGCTGGGGGCGTAGAGGCCGGAGCCGCTGACCCAGTGGATGGCCTGCATCCAGCTGTACGGGTCGGGGGCGATGCGGCCGGCCGTGGTGGAGATCCATTGGTGTGCTGCGTCCACCCGGATGCCACCACGGCCGTGTCCGTCACTGTATTCGAACACGGTTTCGAGTGTGGGGGTTTCGGGGCGCGTGTCGCGGGAGGTGTTGGGGCACGGGGTGTCGTCGGCGTGGGTGGAAATCTGGGGCGAATCGCCCGTGCGGGGATGCGGAAGCTGACAGACGCTGTGCTCGTACTGCACTATGTACCCGTGCCTTCCTTCGGGAGGGAACGCGAAAGGGGGCCTCTGGCCCTAGCTGCTGGTAGGCAGTGACTCGCCCGTCCGGGATGCCAATCCCGGTAGGGCCTTAGCTCGGGTCGCCAAACCCGGGCCGTGGAATGAAGGCCGCGAACGGTGCGCCAACACCAGCGGCCAGGCGGTAGAGGAAGCCCCTCGCCAAAGGGGCGCAGACCTCCCGCCGGGAAGCACTACGTCATCTGATCCCCCTCAGCGGGTGGGGTCTGCTCCTGCGCCTTCGCGGCGAGGTATTCGGCGGTCCGCTTCCCCAGGGCCGTCATGCCCTGGCGGACCTCTTCGGGGGTGAGTCCGGAGGCCGTGCAGTTGTAGTAGGCGTCGCGACGGTGGACGCCATAGGCGCCGTCACGCACACGGACGCGCACGACCTTGTTGCAACGCGGGCAGAGACGGTGGGCGCTCATCACTTGCCCTCCGTCCAGCCGTAGCCCTCGGCGACCACCTTGAGGGCCTGCATCATGGCGTCGGCGTAAGGGGCGTAGATCGGATCCCATGGACGCGACTTCGCGTTCGCTGCGGTCCGCCGCACCTCGTAGATGAGCTTCCGATCGGCGGCGCAGCGACGCAGGACTGCCTCGGGATCGTTGAGTGCGATGTGGTCGGCGTTGTTCCAAGCGTTCCGCGTCTCATCCCACGACTCGTGGCTCATCGTCGGAAGCCAGGCCAGCAACTCGGTGTCGTTGCCCCTGCCTACCAGGATCGTGGCCGTGTGTCCGCCAAGGTCGAGGTGAGTGTCGTGGGTACGCCACGGCCCCTTCGTCGCGTGCAGAGCGGCTTTCTCGACGCGGGTGATCGCGTTCTCGGTCCAGGCGAGGATGTCCTCGCCCTGGGCGGTCACGCGACGGTGGGGGTCGGAGTGACAGGGCTCGCGCTCGACGCCGGTGTGATCTTCGCGGCGGAGCTGCGGGTCCAACTGTCGTAGCGCGCGGGTGCGCGGGTACTCTTTGCCATGTCGGCACCTTCTTCTCGCGGAGTGTGGTGTCGGCCCGGCCTCGCGCCAGGTGTTTGCCGCACCTGGGTAACCGCGGGGCCGTTCCTTTTGCTGTTGTGCGGCCAGACCTTACCTGATGGCGTGTCTGGCCAGGCCTCCAGCCTACCGGTTGACGGCGACATTGCTCCACCTGCTCCCGGGTCGTGTCGGATCGTCAGATTCATCGGCAGATATCCAGGTCATCGCACATGTGTCCACGCCTCTCGCTGTGTCCTACAGAAACGCACAATTAATAACGCTCGATTGCGATCTTCCTCCGTGGTCAACTACGAAGCTCTGGCCAGCGGAAAAGAAGTAGACGAGCCGGGCGTTCGGCCGGTGATGGGGATCGGCTGGGTCGTCTCGGGGGCCTCCTTGTGTCGGGTGTTGCGGGTGGGGCGGTCGGCTCGGTCTGGGCGCCCTGCGCGCGCCTTGGATGCTTCCGTGCGGCAGATGCCGCACCGGCAGCCGCCGTGGTTGTAGCGGTACTCGCCGTGCGCCTTCGCCTCCATCCGAGCCTTCTTACCGTGGGCCTTCGCCTCATCGAGGGCGGCCCGGAACGCGGGGTCGGTCTTGGCGTGTTGGGCGGGCACGTTCCGGGAGACGCCCGCTTTGGTGGCGGCTTCGGTGAGCTTGGCGCCGGCGGTGACGGCCTCGAGGTACGTGGCCCGCGCGGTGGCGTCGAACGCGAGGCCTCCGGCAGGGCGGCCGCGGCCTCGGCGGTGCGCCGGGCCCCCGGCGTCCGGGCCGGCGCTCATGACCGTCCTCCGCGCACCGAGCTCAGCCGGGCCTCCCCGTCCGCCGGATGCACCACTAACCCCCGCTCCGGCAGCACCCGGCCGATCCGGTCGGCCATGGCCGCGTATCCGGCGTCGGCCAGTTGGTCGCGGGCGGCGGCCAGGCGCTCGGCGTCCCAGCGGCGGGACTCGGCGGCGCGGGTGCCGCACAGGTAGCCGACCGTCAACGCCAGGTCCCATATCTCCTGCACCTGCTGCTCGTCGACGTCCGGGAAGAGCGCGGCGGGGAGCAGCGACGGGCGGCCGACGGTCTCCAGCAGGCCCGCGGTGATGCGCGCGTACAGCACGTCGGCGGAGGTGACGATGCGGTCGTCCAGGAGGCGCGCGACCTGGGCCGGCTCGGGGGCCCCGTCCGGGCCGGTCGCGGTGGGCTGGATATCGGGCTGGATGGTCATGCGGCGCACTCCAGGACGGTCAGGGTCGGCAGAGGGAGGGGGAGTTGTACGGGCGGGGGGATGACGAGCCGCAGCCTCGGGCCGCGGCGGGCCCGGCGTGTCGCGGCCAGGACGCTCGCCGGGATGAGGCTGGGACGGCGGCTGCGCGGTAGATGCTGATACCCGGGCAGCACGGCCTGGGTGGGCATGCCGGGGGCGATCCGGCGCTGACGGGCCCCGTCCCCTGAGGGGGCTGCGGCGACCGGCCACTGTCCGTCCGGCCGGATCTGCGCCCGCTCCGGGAGCACGCCGAGGCGCTGGGCCGTGGCCAGCAGTTGCTCCCGGGACGCGGTCTCCTTGTCGAGGCCGAGGAGCCCGCACAGGATTGCCCGGTGCCAGTTCGCGGTCCGCACGTCCATCCCCGCCCGGTACGCCACCAGCTCCTCGTCCAGCTCGCGGGCCAGCGCGCGGAGGACGGCCTGCTTCTGGTCGGTACGGGCCTCCTTCAGTGCGGACTCCGGCACACCGCTGGCCGGGGCGGTGACGCTCGCGGCCTGGCGGCGCTGGATCAGCGCACGGTGCCGGTCGAGGGACAGCATCCCGCCCCAGATACCGGCCGGCTCCGCCAGGCGGCCGCCCGCAGCCTCAGAGTTGGCGTACGCCCGGCACGGGGCCAGCACAGGGCAGCGGCCGCACACGACCACCGCAGCCCGCTCCCGGGCGATCCGCGTCTTCTGCGGCTCCGGATCCCCGTCCGGCCGGTCCACGGTGCCCCACGCGTCGATGTGCAACGTCGGGGCACCGAGGGCCTGCCCGGGGAAGTCGGCCACCTCGGCAGGCACCGGGGCGCACCCGCGGTATCTGTAGTGCCGGTGACCAGTGAGCTCATCTCGGGCCGCGAGGCTATCCATCGCTGTCCCCCTCCTTGTGGTGCTGGTAGTGCCGGGCGAGCGCGTCGTCCAGGACCATGTCTGCGGCCCTCAGGACCGCCTCGGCGGCGAGGCGCCGGTCCATCGCCCGTCGTGCCGCTGTGCTGGTCGCGCGGTGCTCGCGGACCATCGCGGCCTCGTTGATACGCCGCGCGGCGCGCTCCCATGTCAGAGCGCGCCGCGTGTGCCACCAGCCGACGATCGCGGCCAGGGCAATGACGGTGGTGAGCACCGCCGCAATGCCGTACTGCACGGCGCTCACCTCCCTTGGTGATGTGTGGTGTCAGCCGCCCCCGGAGGTTGGGGGCGGGGTGTCGTAGAAGTTGCGGAGGCGCAGCAGTGCGCTCACTACGCCGCCGCCTTCTGCGTCTTCGCCAGAGCGGTAGCTACGCGCTCGCCCAGCCAGTGCGCAGCGTTCACCGGCACCGCGTTGCCGATCTGCAGCGTCTGCTTCGTCTCGTTGCCCATGAACACGTGGTGGTCCGGGAAACCCTGGCAGCGGGCCTTCTCCCGAACGGTCAGCATCCGTACCTCGCAGTCGTCCACCGTCGCCCCAGGGCGCACCAGCATGTGGTGATTGCCCTCGGCGGTGATCGTGCCGACCGGCTCGTCCAGGCCCTGAACCGTGCAGTTCTTCCGCAAAATCACCAGGAAAGGTCGGTCGCCGAACTTCTCCAGGCCGATGGTCACCTTCCGGCGCGTCTCCGGGGCGTACGGGGTGAACTTCTTGTACGGCTTCCCGTCCCCGAACCGCCGGCCTCGCACGTCTGGCTCGATGATGTCGCCGACCGGGCGAGTCACCGGTACGACCGCGCTGTGGCCGCATCGCCGGTTCGGGCACACGTAGATGTACTGCGACCCGTACACGCCGATCTTCCGGGCCCTCGGTTTCGCCCAGGACTGCACGCCCTTCACCGGCCCGCATACCTGGCACATGGCGTCCGGGCGCGGACGGAGATCCGGCACCGGAAGGCCCTTCTTCGTCATCGCCCACAGCAGCCGATGGCGGTTCTGCGGAACGGTCTGGCCGTCGCTTGCGGCCAGGTGCGCGGCGTTCGCTGACACGAGCTGGATGTTGTAGTCCAGCGCGGCCCAGGCCCGCAGCCAGGTATCGAATAGGCGCCATCGGGTGGCGAACCCGGGGACGTTCTCCCCGCACACCACGTCGTAGTCGTGCACCTCGGCCGCCCGCAGCAGATCCCACGCGGTAGCACGGGTGAGAGACCACTCTGCGGCCGGCGCCTGCTCAGTCTCGGCGTCGAAGTCGAACGCGGCCTGCGCCTTCAGCGTCGACTTCCCTCCTGACGGGGCTGACTCCTTGCAGATCGGCGAGCCGACCAGGATGCGCGTGCGTGGCAGGCTGCGGAAGTCCAGCTTGTTCACGTCCTCGCAGAGACTGCGGCACTGCGGGAAGTTCGCCTGGCCGGTAGCGACCGCGGCGGGGGCGTGGTTGGCGGCTATTGTCGGGATGAACCCGGCGTTCGAGTACCCGCACCCGTCCCCGAATCCGCCTGAGAACAGGTGAGTGGAGCTCATGTCCGCCATCAGGCGGCGCTCCTCTCGCCGCTCTGCGCGGCCTGTCGCATCTGCTTGCCGCGCTCGGTGATGTGCGCGCCCAGCGTCGTCGGCTGCCCGTCCACGAGCATCGGGGCGCCCTCCACCCGGCGAGCCCGAACCTTGTGCATCAGGGCCTTCAGGTCCTCGAACGTCGCCTCCGGGTTCAACGCCTGGGTGATCAGGTCCTCGACCGGCTCGACCGCGGTGCCGTCCTCCAGCCACTCCTTGATCTGCTGTCCGAACTCGATGCCCGGCTGCTTCACCACGGCGTTCGTCAGCACCCGGGCCCGGGACTTCGTGACCACGAGCGTGTTCTCGAAGTCCATCGACCCGACGATGTCGAACTCGTACTCCAGGCCCTCGCGCTGCTCCGGCTTCAACCCGACCTTGCGGGGCACCTGGCGGCCGCGGTCGTTGGTCTCCAGCACGTAGTCCGTTTTCGTGCGCATGGTGACGATGACGTGCCCCGGGTAGGCGACGAGCGCGTCGACCATCTGGCGTTCCATCGGCCGGGCTTCCTTCCACCCGCCGAACGAGTTGCCGCCGAAGCCGCGCTTCGCGGCCTGGTCGACCTGCTCCAGCATTCCGCCCGTGCCGGACCAGAAGTGGGACAGGGAGTCGACCACGACCACGTCGTATCCGGCGGCCCCGGCGGCGGCCAGCGCCTCGACGAGGTCGGTGGGGGCGAAGTAGGAGAGCTCCAGCACGTCGAAGGCGAACTCGTTGGCGTACTTGGAGGCGGAGCCGCGCTCGGTGTCGATGACGGCGATCCGCTGCCCCAGCGCGGTGGCGATCGTGAGGGCCGTGTAGGTCTTGCCTGATCCGGACGGGCCGTCGAGGGCGACGCGGGCCTTTGCCTGCTCCTTGGTGGCCCGGCTGAACTGGAAACGGGTGTGCGAGGTCGGGCCGCCCGCGTGCGCGGGGGCCTGGTGCCCGTTGGGCATGAGGTCTCTCCTATGAGGTTGTGACGTGGTGCTGAGAGAGGGAGGTGGGCCTGGTTGTCGGCGTCCAGGCCCACCCCTCTACGGGTGGCCGGCTACTGGGCGGCCGGGGCCTCTTCGGGCATCGGGTAGACGTGCGCGAGGTACGCGGCCGCGACCTGCATGGCGTTGAGCGCGTAGCCCTTGCCGGTCGGCCAGCCCTGCTCGCGGGTGTACTCCGCGGCCCGCGCCTGGACGCGCTCGACCAGCTCGGCCGGCGCCCGCACGCTGAAGTTCACCTTGTCGAGGGTGGCTCCAGTGGCGGCGCGCTTCGGCTGCGGAGGCTCCCACGAACCGTCCAGGAACGCTTCGAAGCCTTCCCGGACGGTGGCGGCGGCGTCCACCCCGGTCGCCTCGACCTGTGCCTTCACGTGGTCACGGAAGGCCCGGTTCAGATACAGGGAGATGGACGGGTCCCCGCGGTTCGGGGTCGGCGTGGTCGCGTAGTCGAGGACGAACTGCACGGCGTCGGCCATGTCCTTCTTACCCTGCTTGCGCAGGTACGCGACGGCGCGCTGGGCGGTGGGGGCGACAGCGCGAACGCCGCGCTTCCCACTCTTCTGGCTCGGGGCCAAGGTGGCGTGTCCTTCCGGTCGCCGGCGCGTATCCCGGCGGCCGGGCGGGCGCCTGCTGTGGGTGATGGGCACGCCTAGTCTCCTCCCTTATTCACTACACACGCAATCGACTGCTGCGTGACCGGGTGGGTCCCGGTGAGGCTCTACATCGTAGCTGTAATTCCCTACACGCGCAATGAATTCTCTGCTACGGTGAACACACCACACCGAAACAGGGGGCACACCGTGAGGATCACCAGCAACCAGACCCAGCACCGCACCCTCACCGACCTGTACCGCGCCCTCGACCGGAAGACCGTCGTCACGATCACCTACCGCAAGGAGGACGGCAGCGAGACGGTCCGCACCGTTGAGCCGTTCGACATCCGCACCACCGCCAACGGCGCCATCGTCATCCGCGCCATGGACCGCGAGACCAGGGAGGCCCGCTCCTTCCGCGTTGACCGCATCGAGGCGTACACCTGCCATCGGTCCGGCTTCGTCGTTGAGCACCCCACCGAGGACGCCAACACGACCGTCCATCCGGCGCCCGCCCACAGCGTCACCGCACTCATCGCCTACGAGCTGGAGCGCGACGCCATCACCGCCGCCTACCGGGCCAGCGTCGCAATCGCCGCCTGACCCGTCAGAGGACCCTCCATGACCACACAGACACCCATGACCGCCGAGGAAGTCTTCGCTGGCTACGACTTCCGCACCAACCAGGGCCGCGAAGGTGCCGAGTTCTTCTTCAACGGCCACCTCACCCCCGACCAGATCGCCGAGACGTACTACGCGACCTACCCCGAGCACCGCACCGAGTTCCCCTACGCGGTCGATACCGCCAGCGTCCGGCACACCTGGCACCTGTTTACCGCGCACGAAGACGACTGCTACCTGATCGCCGAGGACCACCCGTCCGACCCGTTCGAGCCTGACGACTTCTTCGACTCGGCCCTCTGCTCCTGCGCCGCAAACGCTGGCCTGGAAGACGGCCCCGGCTACGAGCACCGGCACCCGCACCCTGCAGCACCGGAACAGCCCGGGGCCGTCGCGGTCACCTGGGTCACAATCCACCCCGCCTGATCGAGGTGAGTGCCGTGTGTGCACCGCGGTGGACGACCGTCCGGGCGAGGCGATCCCCGGCACCGACTTCTGACCGGGGCGAGCGGCCTGTCTCCCGCGAGCTACGAGGCGGGCCGCTGCCCCGGACATGACGAAGGCCACCGCCCCAGTTGGGTGGTGGCCCGAGTCTGATCACACGCCGCTTTCGACGCGGCAAGCGTACCGAAACACCTAACCAACCCACAAGGAGAAGATTCACGGTCGAGCAGGACCCGCTCCCCGGAACCTGACCAGATCGTCAACGGCCACCACTAGACTTCCGCAGCACCACACCAACCACGAGGTGAACTCCGTGTCAGACCTTCCCCACGACGACTACATGGCGGCCGTCGCCCACGCACTGGCCGCAGCCGGGGCCAAACCCCGGGAGTACTGGACCGAGACTCCCGACGGCGAACAGCTCGATGCCGTCTTCCGTGGATGGCCAGCCGGTACCGTCAACGAGGATGAGTGGCCCGACGGCGTGTATCTCGCCTGGGACCAGTACCGGGGTTGGCTCCTGATCGAGGAAGACGGCGGCCGGAACGTCGACGACCTGTCCGAGGACTCACGCATCTTCTGCGACCCCCGCCAGGTCGCTGCCGACACCGTCGCGCGCCTCACCCACGGCATGAACGGCTGGACCCCGGGACCGATCTGTATCGATGGCGACCGCTGGGACACGAAGGCCACCTACGAGGCCGTGGAAGCGTGGCAGGCCGGGTGAACCACCAGAGGTGTGGCCCCGCGGAACGTGCGAGACCGCGAGACCACACCTCGAGCGCTGTCCTGTCACAGCACCCCACACGACCGTACGAACCACCCCCGGCCGACGCCCGCCCGGCTACTCCGTCAGCGGCTCTACCCGCACCGCCCGGCGCAGCTGGTCCAGCGTCGTCGGCATCGGCGACCACCCATACCGGCCCGCCATCAGCCCGTTCAGCCCCGTCATCCCCCTCGCGTACGCGACCCGCACCCCATACGCCTGCAACGGAACACCCTCCGGCCACGACCTCGTCACACCCCCACCCACCGCGCCCCTCGGCCGCAGCGACACCCACAACGCAGTCTTCGCCCCCTCCGGATGCGCCACCAGCCCCTCCCGCACCTTCAGCCAGCGGCGCACCGCGACCCGCGTACCCTCCCGCAGCCGATACGTCTCCACCGACGCCGGCGGGCCCACCGCCTCCGCGGCCTCCTCCACCGCCCGCTGCGTCGCCACCGAAATCCGGCGTGGCCGCCCCGACAGCACCTCCGACACCGTCACCGGCGACACCCCCACCATGGCGGCGATCTCGTCCACCCGCGGCCCCCGGCCCTTCTGCGGCCTCCGCCGGACGTCGATCGTCGCCTCACCCTCGCCGAGCTCGTCCACGCGCATCGCCGCCAACTCCCCCGACCTGGCGCCCGTATCCAGCACGATCGCCACCATCGCCAGCAGCCGCGTCCGGTCCTCGAACGACAAGCCCGACCCGTCGCGTTCCAGCGGCCCCTCCGCGGCCATGTCTGCCAGCCGCCGATACAGCGTTGCCTGCTCGGCCGAGGTGACCGTCGGCTTCAGCTCGGGACTCCCTAGCACGGGCAGCCACACCTCCCGGCCCGGCACCGCCGCCCCGGCCAGGATGCTCAGGCAGTTCCGCACCGTCCGTAGGGTCGACAGCGGCAGCGGCTTCCCCACGTCCTGGGCCCGATGCCGCAATTCCCCCGCCGCGGCCAACCCCCAGAATGCCTTGAGCGCCGGGCCCGTGAACAACTGAGACACCGAACGGCCGGCGCGCACCGGCATCTCATCCCGGCCCACCGCCCGCCCGTACATCCCAGCGACCATGCGCAGTTGCCTCGCCCGCTGGGCCGACACCCCGGCCCCGAGCTGGTCGACGAGCGCATCCAACTGGCGGATCGCCAGAGGCTTCTGCTCGTTCACCCTTGGTCCTCATCCCTCTTCACGGCCGCGCGCCCGATCTGGGCGAGGGGATTGTGCTCGCCATCGGCATCATCTTCGTCCACGTACCCGATGAGCGCCTTGGACTTGTCGTCCCAGCCGCCGTGACGGCCGATCCTGACGATGTCCACCCCGGCCTTCCGGGCTGACTTCACGAAGCCGCGGCGGGAGGAGTGGGACCGCCACCGGCCGGGGAGACCGGTGCGTTCGATGGAGCGCTGCACGATGTCCGAGGCGGCTTCGACGGTCATCCTGCCGTCGGGGTCACCGATCGGCTCGCCGTGCCGGTACATGGGCGGCGCGAGGTAGCCCCACCGGTCCATGCGCAGGAACAGCGCCCCCTCAGAGTGGCCCTCGTCGGCGAGCGCGGCGACCAGGGCGCGGACGGCCCGGACTGCGCACAGCTCGAGTTCCGGGTCCAGCACGACGGGGACGTTCTGCCAGGTCTTCCGCTTCTTCCGGTACACGCGGACCTTGAATCCGCCGTCCGGCTGCTCGGTGAAGCTGCCCGGCCAGTCGAGGGGGACGAGTTCGCTGCCGCGGGAGGCGAGCGCGTGCCCGAGGAGCATGAGCGCGGCGTCCCGCTTCCCGGCCAGGGTGGTGCGGTCCAGCTCGGCGAGCGCGATACGCAACACTGCACGGTCTGCGGGACTGGCCTTCTTCGTCTCGGCTGCCGGGTCGTTGGCCTTGGCCAGCTCTGCCCGGTACCCGACTACGACCTTCCGCGCGCCCATGGTGTCGGGCGGCTTGTACCCGGCAGCGCGGTGCGCGGAGCGGATAGAGGCGATGATGCGGTCCATTGACCTGGGCCCGTAGGGGCGCCCCGTGCGCGGCCGCGGCGTGCGCTTCAGATAGGACAGATACTCGGTGACAGTCTGTGGCGCGGCTGGCAGGGCACGGCGATCGACGGTGACGCACCATTCGGCGAAGCGGTCCATGTCGCCCTTGTAGCCGTCGCGGGTGCCATCGGCGATTCCGGCGTTGACGTCCTCCTTGGCCTGGTCGGACAGCCACGCGTCGGGGTCGTCATCTGGCGGAGGTACGGCGAGGGTTCGGTCCTCGCGGAGTGCGGGGAGGTGGCCGTCCACCAGCTCGGCGTCGACCACTTCGCCGGGGTCGTGCTTGGTCACTGGAGTTCCCGCAGGAGCGCGAGCACTTTCTCGCGGAACTCATCGCGCACGCGCTGCTTGGCGATGAGGAGTTGGTGGTCGCCCGCGATGGGTTCGACGGACCTGACTCCCTTGATGAGAAGCAGTGCGTTGATGATCGCCTGACTGTCGTCGTCGCGGACGTCCTCGTCCAAGGTGACCACGTACCCGGCATGGCGGTGGGTCATTTCGCTCCCCTGATCGTTTAGCTCTTCAGAATTTACATTATCTGGAGCCAAGCGGTCTGATGCCGCTGACGCGGCCCTCGCGGGGGCGGTCAGGGCGACCAGTTATGGGCGCCTTCGTGGCCGGCGGGCAGCGGGCACCAGGGCGCATCATCGTCAGGGAGGTAGCAGGTCGGTTCGTGCGTCCACTCGCGCGACTCCGAGGACCAGCGCAGCCACCAGTGGGTGACGTCGTCCGGGTCGAGATCGTCTGACTGACCCAGCGCGCAGTGAGGGCCAGCATGGCCGTCCTCAAGCTCACACTCCAACGGTGACTTCACCTCATGTGCGGCGCCGGGGAGTTGGCTCAGGTGCTGGATCTCCTCCGGCGTCAGCTCGACCGCGTCCGTTGTGCACTCGCGCATGACAATCCCCCGATCAGCAGTCATATGTGAGCTTATCGTGAACCAGAAGGCATGATCCCACAGCCCAACGACAGAGACTGTTCGAGGTGTTCGATTCTTCGTCAGGATCGATCCTAAGCTCAGGGCCCCTGGTGCCGGAATCTGTAGCCGCGCTCTCGATACCCATCTCGATTCGGGCCAAATTCACCAATCCGGTAGCGCATCGAACCTTGCGAACCTTAAGGTTCAGATATGGCAGAGAACGAACTCGGCATCGAAGAAGTCCGAGCGCAGATCGGCGACTTGGTCGATGACGCCCACTACGAAGGCACCATCACCCACGTCACCCGGCGCGGCCGCCGCCTTGCGTCCATCGTCCCCGCTGGCATGAAGGCCACCAGCATCTCCGACGCAGCCATCGAGGCTGCGGTCGACGCTGCGTGGCCTGGACTCCCCGAAGGCATCAGCATTGGCGAAGCCCGCCGCCGGGTCATCGCAGCGCTCAACGCCGCGTACCCCCACATGGTCGTTCCCTCCGAGCCGGAGGTTCTTCCGGACATCGACCGGCTCAAGCAGGTCAGCGAGAACATCGAAAAGCAGCTGACGGAGGGAGCGTTCGCCCCTGAGCAGGTGGAGCGACTGAGGCAGGCCGCCGAGAAAATCGCGGAGACCATCCGGGAGACGCGAGTGCGGATGACGCACCAGCAGATTTTGACCAAGACCATCGAGGAGGAGGGCGGCACGTGGGATGCAGCCCGGGCCGTCACGACGCTGGGCCTGGCTGGTCACGGCGTGGACGACAAGCGCGCCCGGGCGGTACTGCGCAGGATCGCTGCCACGGGCCTGCTGACCCGGACCAGCCAGACCCGAGCCATCTACGAGACCACCGAGAAGTGAGGACCCTGACCGTGAGCGACAACATGGACGCCCAACCGGACCGTTTTCTCGCCGACGCCAACACCCGCTTGCTCGCGGACCTGGACCAGGTGCTCGACGTCGAGGCCGGACTCGCCGAAGTGCTCTCGATCGCCGCAGCCGAAGACGCCCAGCGGGCCGCATTCACCATCAACGACGGCCTGGCCAACCTGTTCTTGCGGCTCGGGCCGCCCGACCATGAAACCGAGAAGTGAGGACGGCGACCATGCCGACTGTCGCTCCCGCGCCGCCCCTGCTGGTTCCGACCGGGGACGCCAGGCCCGTCGAGAAGGCAGCTGTTGACGGCATCGTGGATGGGTTCGAGCCCGAGACGTTCCTGTGGATTGTCTTCCACCGGCCCGACGGTGGAGCCCGCGTCTGGTACGCGTGGACCGACGGCGGCGCCACGCTCGGCAACCGTGTCGACCAACTGGCGCTCGCCGCGGGGCTGGACTGCGCCGACTGGCTCCACATCGGAGACCGCAACTGTCAACGCTCCACTCGGGGCCGCATCGCCATCGAGGCATATGCGCTCCGTCCGATCCTCGCTGACGTCCTAACCGGGGTACGCGCACCAGGCGACCGCCGCGACAAAGTGCTCCGCTTCATCGCCTGTGCGGCCGAGGAGACCGGGCAGACCCCGCGCCCCGGCGTACCGCGCTGGCTCGGCGTCGGCCCAACGCTGCTCAACCGCAAGTAGCGCGCCCTGCGCAGCAGGAGTCCCCCGCCTGAGGTAAGCAGGCGGGGGACTCGGCCGTACACGCTACCGGCTATCCGGCGGCATCGCCCCTGGGTGGTCAACGGCTTGACCACCCTCGGCCAGGGCGCGTCGCACCAACGGCAGCGACAGTACCCCGTGGGCCCGTCGACCCAACTCCCGCTTCCCCGCGCCCGCCGCGTGTTCGGCGCGCAGCGCATGGCCGAGCTGATCGAGCGCGCGGACCTCCGCATCCCGTGCCGTACGGACCGCCGCCAGCGCCTCGTCCACGGTCAGCGGGTGGTCAACGCCTTCACCACCGGTCTCCTCCGCTGTAGCTGACGGGCCGTGGTCAACGCGTTGACCCTTCTCCGGTGCCCCGCGGCCCGGCGGGTCATCCCGGTCCTCGAAGGGCCCGTACCGGAAGCGAGGCTCCCCGGTCAGCTCCTCCTCGTGGGCGTCGACGAGCTTGCGCAGCCGGGTCTCGTACCAGTCGGTGAAGATGTCCTCCACCTCCCAGTCCCGCGCCCGCGGCCAACCCGCGTCCCGCTCCAGGACCTCCATGAACGCCTTGTAGAGCGGATGCCCCCACTGACGCGGATGCTTCCCGCAGTCCTGCTCGCACACCGCGCACAGCACCGGCCACGGGTCACTGAACACGCCGTTCGGGAAGTCGTCCGACTGCACTTGGACCGCCAGGACGCCCGCCTCCGGCTTCGCCGCGTCGACCAGGATCTGCATCGACGGGCCGGGCAGCCACGCCTGCACCAGCGTGCCCCCACACTTGGGGCAGTACGGCACCGAGAGATCCAGGCCGCGCCGGCGGCGCACCTGATCCCCCACACTCGCCTGCCTCGGCATCCTGCGCCGCTTCGGCCTCTTACGCGACCGCGCCTTCGCCATCGGTCACCTCCGGCGCCACAGCGTAGAGGGCCTGGCGCCTGGTTATTTGCCTGGCCGGTGACCTGGGGTTGTACGGCCAGCTCAGGTCACGCTCCCACCGCCACCCACGGCCCAGCGAAATCCGTCCCCACATTCGACCCCGGGGTGATCAACGAAGGCAACGCTGTCCGGCCGGTCCCGTTCGTGGCAAACCGGTACGTCGCCGCAGTCAAGCCCAGATTCGCGGCCGCATCGACACCAGTCCAGCCGGAGCCACGGGTCAACGTTGGTGTCGCCGACGCGTTGAACAGCAGGCCGACCCAGTAGAACGCCCCCGCCGTCAGCAACTGAGACGCGACGACGCTGGTCTTCAGCCCGGCCGAGGAGACAGCGGCATCAATGCTCGTGGCGGCCATCAGCGTGCCGTCCGAGCGATACAGACCGACATGATTCTGACCCGCGACGGGTGATGATCCTTGGTTCCCGGCCCACCAGTAGATGCGTGTCGCGTTCACGTTGGCGGCGATGTTGACGCGGGTGAGATACAGCGTTCCGTTGTTCACCTGCGTGGAGTTGACCGCCAGCGCCGGGTCGTAACACCAAGCGGCAACCCCGTGGGCGGCGGGCGTGTCCTGACCGAGCGCGTTGCCCGTGACGGCCAGGTTGCCGCTCACGGTGCCGCCCGCCTTATAGAGGACGCCAGTCTCGAGCGCCGACGTCCGGGCCGCAAGAACATCTGCATCGGCCTGCGTGAACGCACCGATCGAGGCCGCAGGGACCGGGTCCGAGCCCCCAGTGGCGTGCGACGCCGCATGCGCGATCGGTGCGCGCGCGTCCGTCGTCGTCGGGTCGTCAGATCGGAGCGCCACGGTGGGCCCGTCACCAGCGGCACCGAGGGGCGGCTGCGGCCCCGGCTCGCCCTGGTCGCCTTTCGGCCCCGTGGGGCCAGCCGGTCCTTGTGGTCCCGCAGGTCCGACCGCTCCGGTCGGGCCGGGGTCACCATCGGCTCCTGCCGGTCCGGGCGCCCCGGCGGGTCCAGCAGGGCCTTCGGGGCCCGCCGGGCCCGGCACGTACACCACCGTGCCGCCGCCCGAGACCGTGCCGGACAGATCCGCGCGCAGATCCCCCAGCCAGTACGGGCCGCCCGTCTCCGGGACGAGGATGCGCGTCAGCACCGGCGTGCCGTCCAGCGCGCGGCCCTCCATGACCGCCCACAGCGTGTCCCCCGCCGCCGACTCGATCCCCGCGTTCGGCAGCAGATCGGCCGACCAGGCCCCGTCGCTCGCGGCCGTGATGCGTACGGGCCGCACGATCTCGCCCTCAGCGGAGGCCACGTAGCCCACCGCGCGGGCACCGGTCACATCTACCAGCTCGGCGGTCACCTCCACCCGGGACGGGTCGGCCGGGCCGATCAACTTGCCCTTCACGATGGTCATGGCGGTCTCCATTCAGTACCGGCGGCGGTCCGGGGCGAGCCCGAGCAGTCCCGTGCCGCTCGGGCTGTCAGAGGGTTGGGGCTGGGGCGCATCCCCAGTGATCCATGATCGCAATCGCGCGTTATTAATTGTGCGTTTCTGTAGGACACGGGACCCGCCATCAGTCCCGGCGCCGGTCCGCAGGAAGCCCCAGCAGACCGTTCCCACTGCTCCCCGGCGACTTGTCAGAAGGATCCGGATCCGGCGCACCATCACGGCGACACACCAGCGCATCCGGATCCCAAGACGGCGCCTGCAAGGAGTACTTGTCCGGACAGGACGGGCCTGCCGGGCCGCGCTCGCCTGTCTCACCCTGCTCTCCTTGTGGGCCCTGAGGCCCTTCCGGGCCGGTGGGACCCGCTGGCCCTGCTGGGCCAGGCGGGCCGGCCGCGCCGTCGGATCCGTTGCTGCCATCCGCGCCGCTGGCCCCGTCCGAGCCGTCCTTCCCTGACGAGCCGGAAGGACCAGGGCTCCCCGTCTTCCCGCTCGACCCGTCCCGGCCGTTCTGCCCGTCTTCCCCCGGCGGCCCGGTCGGTCCAGTTGGTCCTGGAGGGCCGGACGGGCCAGCATCACCCGGCGAGCCCCGAGACCCGGGCGGCCCGGCGACCGGCGTCGCTCCCAACCCCTGTACTTGCGCGGCCAGTTGGTCACGGGCATGGTTCGCGTCGGCCAGTTCTCGGGAGAGGCTGAGGAACGCCCACAGGCCGGCCGCCAGGGCGGCGGCGAACAGCAGCGCCCCGGCGGCCGCGATGTAGTCGCCGCGGCGACGCCGCTTACGGGCCTCCGCCCGGCTCATGCCCCAGCCCCTCTCATCACCATCACCATCGGCAGCACGATCCCGACCAGCGGGATGATGACCGATGCGACCATCCACCGGCGGGTCTGGGTGACCCGCTCGGCATCCCGCTCCCTCATCGTCTGGAGCCCTTCCACGGCCTTCACCAGCTCAGCGATGTCCTTGGCGACACTGGCTTTCTCGACCGCGTACACGTCCAGGCTCACCATGCGGTCGAGCCGGGCGTTGATCCCTGCCATGTCGTCGCGGATGTCCCCGCGTAGGGCTTGGATGAGCCGGCCCAGCTCGCCATTGGACGGCTCATCGGCCATGTCGTGCTCCGAGGATGTGTAACGTCAGGACACCGAGCGGACGGGCCGCTTGACCGCTCCTGCCGGTACGGGTGCCGTTACCTGTGTGCGGTCGAACATCGCCACGACAGCGGCGGCCGCGGAGAGCACGATGGCCTGCCGCTCGGCCGACCAGTCGAGACCGAAGCCGACGGCGAGCGCGAGCGTTGCCTGTACGAAGCCGAGGACCGCCGCGCCGACGCCGTCCTGGGCCATCACTGCGAGGATCAGGCCGACCAGGGCGGCGGCGAGCGCGTTAACGACGGCCTGCTGCTCGCCGCTGACGTCCAGGCCGAACGCGGCGGCCATCTTCACGAGGACGGCCACCAAGCCGAGCCAGAGAGCCGGCTCCCTGCCGAGGATCTTCACGGGGGTACTCCTTGATGAGAGGTGGATAGGGGGGTCAGACGTTGGGAACGCGCAGCTTGTCCCAGCTGGTCTTTCCGGGGATGCCGTCGGCGGCAGCGCCGGTGTAGCCGAGCTTCTTCTGCCAGCGGCGGTAGCTCTCACGGTCGGCGTTCGTCCAGTCCGGCCCGGGCCCGTTGCGGTACGCTCCGCAGCCCTCGGCGACGAGACGGCGGCCCATGGCCGTGATCACAGCGGAGTGGCGGCCGCCGTGGAAGAAGCTGGCGCCCGGGAACGGCTCGTAGTGCGGAGTCGGCTTCGGAGCAGGCTTGCTGTCACCGGTGTCGGGCTTCGACGGGCCTGATGCGTCCTTCGCGTAAGCCAGGACCTTGTCGAACGGCAGAGATCCCGGGTCGCCGTGGTCGTTCTCGGGGACGTGCTGATGCCCCAGCCATCCGTAGTAGGCGTTCCACTGGGACTGCGTCAGACGCACCCCATTGGTTCCGTAAGAGGCCGGGTACGCCTTCCACGTCACAGTGGAAGCCAGCCGAACGCCGTGCTTGTCGTGCGCCCACTTCACGAACTTGGCCAGCTCGCGCAGTGCCCAGTCCGGTGCCTCGGGCCAGAAGATGTGGCTGGTGTTCTTGCCGCCCCACTTCTTCGACGTGCCCGGATCGCAGGTGCCGACCAGTTCGACCTGGACGGCGTTGGCGGTGTTCGTCTCGACGCCGCCGGACTTGTTGACCAGGGCCCGGGCCGACTCGTCGAAGTCGAAGTGCTGGTGCCAGTTCAGGCGCTTGTTCTTGAAGTCGGGCACTGCGGTGAAGTTGGGTGCGGAGGCTCCGCCGCCGTAGGTGGGCAGCGTCTTGCCTTCGGTGGTGTGGATGACGCCGACGTTGGATTCCATGGAGGACCCGGGGTACTTGCTGCTGTACCACTGAGACGTTGAGGCGCCTGGGTATTTCTGGGGTCCTGTCCTCATGCTGCGGCCTCATGTGCGGCCATGACGTGCTCGCTTCTCCCCGCGCCCTGGTGTTGTTGGGGCGTTCTGCGCACCACGACGGGTGCGGTCCCTCAAGGGTGGTGCGGGGCGGAGGGTCGCCGCTGATCTCAGGCTACGGCCGTACGGGGTTGGCGTTGCCCCCTGCTCACTCCTCCGGCGGCTGCGGGTCGAGCAACGCAGCGGAGAGGATTGTGGCCCGCTTGCTGCATACTCCGCAGTAGATCACTACGTTGGATCCGTTGTTGGAGTAGAGCATTGGCACGTCCTGCACGATGTTGTAGTTGGGGCAGGTGTTGGTGGCGCAGCAGCACGTGGCCGAGTACCACAGGTACGGCTGGAAGAAGACCGGTTCGGTGGGCTGGAGCGGCGGCTCGGTGCTGGGCTGCGGGTCCGGGTCGGTGGGCTCCGGGTCGGTGGGCTCCGGGTCGGTCGGGGGATCGGTGAGCTCTTGAGCGGTTTCGTTGAGGTCGGTCATGACCCAATCACCATCCAATTGATCGTCGTGGCGGTTGTGTTTTCGCGGTTCACCCACACAGTGAGGCCCGTGCTGGTGACGCTGGAGACGCTGACGCCGGTGACGCCCGCGCCGGGCGGGCTAGCGGAGGCCCGGTAGCCGGGCACGGTGGTGTTCGCGGTGGCGTAGCCCCGAAAGGTCGTCCCGGCGACGCTGAGGCCGGTCACCAGGATGCTGGTCGGCGTGTACGCAGCCGTTGGGGTGATCGTCACGGTGCCGGTGGCGATGGACGGCGCGGACAGCACCCCGCCGATCGTCAGGTTTCCGGCGAGGTCGAGGACCATCCGGTAGGCGGAAGCGTCCCTGTTGTAGATGCCCAGCATGGCGCCCGTGTGGCCGGCGGAGGTCTCGATGTACGCGGCGACGGTGGAGCTGGCTGGGGCGGTCTGGAAGTACCGCGCGCGGAGCACCGCGACTCCCGGGCTGAAAATGATGTCGCTGCGCTGCGTGGCCGCGGTCGCGTCCTCGTATCCGATCGTGGCGCTCGTGCCGTCCATGAAGATCCGGCCGCCAATGAAGGTGGCCTGCGCCGTGCTGCGGATTCGTTCGGCGGCCCAAAAGTCGCGGCCGAAGAACGTGCGCCACATCATGTCGCTGAACCCGTTCGCGGTGAATGTGCCGCTGTTCAGGCCGAGGTCCGCGTCCCCGGTGACGGCTTCGACGACGTTGATGAATGCCTGGTTGGAACCGCTGGCATTGGTGAAGCGGAGATTCGGGTACGTGCTGTCGGGGTCGAGCTGCATGATGGCGCCGCTGCTGCCCTCGAGCAGCAGGCCGTCACCGGAGAGTTCCCCGACGGCACGCCCGGTGGCGTCGTAGACGAGGACCTTGTTGGCACCGGCCTCGTTGACGGTGATGCGCTCGCCGGTGGTGGCGGTCTGGAGCAGCGAGCCGGTGATCGTGCCACCCGTGATCGTCTTGCCGGTGATGGCGTCCGCTTTGAGGGCGGTGGCGTCCACGGAACCGGCGGCGAGTTTGGCTGTGGTGACTGCGTTGGCGTCCAGCTTCGCGGTGGTCACGGCGAGAGCGGCGATCTCGCGGGCGGTGATCGCGTTGGCTGCGATGTTCCCGGCCTGGATTCCGTCTGCCGCGACGTTCCCCGCCTGGACTGCGGCGGCGGCCAGGTTCCCGGCCTGGACGGCGGCGGCCGCGATGGTGCCCGCGGTCACCGCCCCGGCGTCGATTTTTCCGGCGATGACGGCGTTCGCTGCGATCTTCGCGGCGGTCACTGCGGTCGCTGCGATCTCGTTGGCCGTCACGGCGTTCGCGGTCAGCTTCGGGGTTGTGATGGCCCCGTCGCTGATCTCGGTGGAGCCGATCGCGCCGTCGGCGATGGCTGCCGAGGTGACGGCGTCGGCGGCGAGCTTGGCCGCGGTGACTGCGGCTGCGGCGAGGGCGTCGGCGTCGATCGCTGCGGTGGCGACCTTCGCCGCGGTGACCGCGTCGTCCGCGAGTTTGGTGGTGGTGACGATGCCGTCGAGGATGTCGCTGGCGACGACCGGCGCCGGCCCGGTCGGGCCCACCTCGGTCGAGGAGGGTGACGGGGCGCCAGAAGTGTTGCGTGCGAGGAGCCGCACGTAGATGGGCACGTTGGTGGGGACGACGACGGTGGCGCCCTGCGCGGTCTCGATTGTCGACTGGAGCGTGCTGGGCAGCGGGTCGAAGCTGGGCGTGGCGGAGGCGTGGACCTCGATGCGGGACCAGTCCAGCGGGATGGTCGCCCCGGCGGCGAAGGTGCCGTCCCAGGACACGGTGACGCCGCCGAGGACGGAGGCGACGATCGGCGCCGAGGGGGCCGGGGGCGGCGGGCCGTTGACCACCTGAATACCGGAGGTGCCGTCGGCCTGCTGCCCGACGATCGCCCGCAGGCTGCCGGAGTCGTCCTTCACCTCCAGGGCGGCGTTCTCGATCGATGCGCCGTGCGCGACGCGCTGCCCCTTCTTGATCTGGTCCACTTCGCGGCGCAGCCGGGCGACCTCGGCGGTGAGGGAGCTGTAGGTCGGCATGTCAGGCCACCTCCGGGGCGCCGTAGTGGAAGCTGTCGGCCCGGCTCAGGGTGAGGGTGATCTGGTCTTCCCCGCCGTCACCGGCGCCGGGCCGGATCGATTCCGCGGTGATACGCGACCAGCCCGACCATGACGTCCATTCGTTGTTGACATGGACCTGGACGTCGTCGCCGATCTGCCACGAGCCGACCGGCGCGGCCGGATGGTCCCGGACCTGGATCGATTCGACGTCGCCCATGATCTGGCGGCGCTTGCGCTCGGCGGTCACCCGCCGGCCGAGGGTGTCGTTCCCGTTGACAGTCGGCAGGGCGAGCACTGCCTCAAGGCGCAGGCGGCCGTCGCGGACCGAGTTGACCGCGAAGCGCGTCGCTGTGCCCTCCCCCGATCCGGTACCGATGACCGTGTTGGCGTAGTCGTCGCCGGAGTAGGAGACGGGCGGCGCGGACACGATGTTCACGCCGGACCGGAAGCCGATGTCGGTGCGGCGGGCACCGAGCCGCGGGTAGCCGAGGAGGATGCGGCGCCTCACAGTGCCGTTGGTCTGGTACTCGGTGTGGCAGGCGTACTGTGGCGCGCCCTCCTCGCTGACGAGGTCGTCGACCTGGTCTCCGAGCACGGGCGTCTCGTACCAGTGGCTCGCCCACGGCTCCTCCGGGGTGCCGGCCTTCGCGCTGGAGGTGGTTGCGTCGACCACGACGCCGAGATTCCCGTCGGGCTGTTCCTGGGCGTAGGCCCAGATGTCGCGGATGATTTTGCACGGGTCGCCGTAGGTGTACGGGGCGCGGCCGCCCAGGTTGCCGTGGGAGTCGTGCCGGTGCGCCAGATACGAGGACCATCCCGCGGCCTCGATGCTGTATTTGCCGCCCTCAGGTACCGCGGACCAGATGAGGCCGCCCCAGCGGAGGAACCCGTCGGCCTCCACGTAGATGAGGGCCTGGCCGGGCTGGAGCAGGTCCGCGTTGGCGCGCAGGAACTTCGGCGCGAGGGTGCCGGTGAGCGCCCCGGGCCCGTTGAGCTCCCGGCCGAACTCGACCTCGGACAGGGGCAGGGCTGGGTGCAGCATCTCGCCGGTGAGGGCGTGCTGCGTCCAGTACCGCCAGCGGCCCATCAGATGGGGCCCTCGGTGAACTCGATGTCGATGACGAACGTCGTGGCCCCATCTACGCCGATCGTGCCCGCATTGGTGGAGCGCGTCCGCATCCGGCTGTAGAAGGGCTGGGTGGTGCCGCGCATGGCCGCGCCCGTGGTGGTGGTCAGGTCGATCGTCTCGGCCATGATCATCGACCCGAGGCGTCGGGCGGCGCTGCCCTGGTTGTCGTCGATGCTGACCCACTGGGCGGCTTCTTCGGTGCCGAGCTTGAAGCGCAGCCCGCCGAAGACATTCCCAGTCGCCAGGCGGATGCCGCCGATGGTGAACATGACCTTCGCCTTGGTAGCCCACGAGGGGATGGCGATGTTCTGCATGTTGCCCGCAGGAGAGGCGGACGCCAGCGGCGGGTGAGTCTTCCACGTCTCGGAGGTGCCGGAGATCTCCACTAGCGGGTCGACCGCGTAATACGGGTAGAGGAACCGGTCCCGGCGGGGATTCGCGACCTTCCGCAGATCCTTGACCATGCTGTTGGTGATGGTCGCGGTCGACGCCGGTATGTCGATCCGTGCGAGCGGGATCGCCGAGTAGCCGGACGGCACGGTCGTAGCACTCGATGAGACGTTGGAGACGACCTCGAAGAAGACGATCGGATCCGTTTCCGGGTCTCGGGTGCCCTCGTACTCCGGGTCCTCCACGCGCAGGACCACCATGTCCGACCGGCCGCTGCCGCCCGTGGGGGCGATGGTGACCGACGTGTCGACGCCGATGTTGTAGGCGCTGTAGGAGCCCTGTACCGAGCTGACCCGGCCGATGATGACCGCAGAGCCGTCCGCGATCTGCACCCCGCCCCCGGGCGTGGCCAGGGCGGTCACCTTCAGGTGGTCGCCTTCGGTGATGCCCTCGTTCGCGCGGGACAGGTCGCGGATCATCATGCGGAACTGCTGGGCGGTGTGCATCGCCCCCGTGGTGGCGATCGGCGTCGGGTTCAGTGCCATGGCGGTCTCCTCAGATGGCCTTGTAGGTCGGCCACCAGGTGACGGCCAGGGTGCTGGTCAGGGTCGGGTCGGTGGCGGTCCACTGGATCTCGTTCAGGCCCGGCGCGAGAACGAACTCGTCGATACGGGACTTCGGCGCGAGGGGGGCGCCGCCGCCGTTGTTGCGCAGCACGGTGCGCCAGCCCGGCCGGGTGTCGATCTCCACCCACTCCCCCGCGGCGAGGGTCGTCTGCACGGTCAACGTGCGACCGGACGCGACGTGGGTGATGGTCGGGTTGGCGCAGGGGCCGTTGACCCGCAGCAGCGGCCAGGCGGGGGCGGTGCCTTCGACCTCGAGAAATCCCGGGCGGCCGACGGCCTCGGGGTCACCTGCGATCGTCAGCGGAAAGACGAGAGGGAAAGTGAGCCCGCCGGACGTCAGCAGGCCGAGGGGGATGGATGTCGTGCCGGTGGAGTCGGCGTAGAAGTAGTGGTCCTGGGCCTGGAACTCGATGTCGCACGGTGCGAAGCCGTGGATCATCTGGGTGAGGTCGGGCTCCAGCTTCCGGATCCTGCCGCGGACTGTGCGCGCGGGGCGGCCGGGGAACTTGAGCCGGAGGTCCATGGTGGTGCCGCCGGCGCCGCGCACCGCCGGGGTGTCCGGCAGGTCTTGGAGTGCGGCGAGCCGGTCAAGGACGGTGGCCGGGTTGCCGATGACCTTGATGGCGGCGTCGATCCTGATCGTGCGGCCGCCGTAGTAGTCCCGGCCGAGCCACAGTCCGTCCTCGGATGGCGGCTCCACGTCGCTGGTACGGACGGGCGGCTGACCCAGGCCCTCTAGCGCGCGGACCTGCACGTCGGTGCCGGCGCCGATGAGGACTCCGCCGAGTTCGTGCTGCCAGTCGTCCAGCTCTACCGGTGTGCTCACCGTGCCCCCACTCCGCCGCGCGCAAGGCGCCGCAGCTGGTACGAGTTGTCGGCGTCGATCCGGCGGGCGGTCTCGGACGCGCTGCCGCCGGAGGTGACGTGCCAGGTCTGGGAGCCGACCAGCGGGCCCTGCTCGCGGATGACGACGACGCGGCCGCCGTCGCCTGCGGGGGTGATGCCGAGGCCGAACCGGTGCGCCACATCCGACAGGACGTTGGTGGCGGCGCCGCGCTTGCTGGCGCCGAGCGGGATGTAGGCCTCCCCGCCGGTCTCCGGCTCGGCGAACCGGACGATGCCGCCGCGGGTGGCGTACATGCCGGCCCGGATGCCGCCGTTCGCGTAGGCCATGCCCTTCTCGGCCTTGGCCAGGTCGGCAAGGAACTGTGCGGCCCGGCCGCCGAGAGATTTGGAGATCTGGCTCTTGGCCTTGGTGGCGACGGCGATGATCTCGTCCTCACCCAGGCCGGTCTTGTCCGCCACAGCGTGGATGCCGACCTTGCTGGAGGAGATAGCGGCGATGATCTGCACCATCTCTGCTACTTCATCAGGGGTCAGCGCCTTATTGGCCTTCTTCGCCGCGTCGTTGGCTTTCTTGGCCTTGCCCTTGTCCTTCACCGCGGAGGAGGCGATGTCGATGGCGGCCTGGTCGCCCTGCGAGGCGAGCTGGGCGGCGAGGTCGCCGTAGCCCATGGATGCGAGCTTGGCGAGGTCGGCCTGGAACTTGCTGTTGCTGGTGTTGGCCTTCTCGAGCTGCCGCGTGTAGTCCGTGAGGCTGGCCTTCGCTGTCTTGGCGAGGGCGCGGAGTGCGGCGGCCATCTGCTCGATGTACTTCTTCGACCCGTTGGCCATCTTCTTCGCCAGCAGGACGCCGTCCTCGCCCATGCTGGCGAGTTGTTCCGCGACATCGGAGCCGACCCGGTCGGAGACCTTGGTGAGGTTCGCGTTCCAGGCGTTCGCCGCCTTCGCGGTGCTCTTGAGCTTCGCCTCGATGGCGGACAGGGAGAAGTAGTCGACCTCTTTGGTGCCGTGCTTCGTCTTCACCTTGCGGGTCTTGTGTCCGGCCTGCCCGGCGTCGGAGGCGGAGTACAGGGACCCGGTCTGGGGGTCGTACCGCCAGTCGGTGACGGATCCGTCGGCGTTCCACTCGATACCGCGCGGGTCGCCGCCGAGGCGCCGCACGATCTCCTCGGTGATCCGGCGAGACCGGGGCCTCTTGGCGGGGGCGAAGGGGACGTATCCCTCGCCCTGTGTCTCCGGCTCTCCCCACACCCGCCAGGATCCGGCTGGGGCGATCTGCGCGACGTGGTTCTCGGACCCGCCAGAGAAGCGTCGTACACCGCCGCGCTGGATGCCGCCGTTGGCGTAGTAGTCGACGATCCCGCCGTCTGCTTTCCCGAACCCTCCGAACCCGCCGAGGGCGGATATGGCGGCGCGTGCCGCCGCGATGCCCGTGGCGACCACGTTGATTGAGACTGTCTTGCCACTCAGCCTGTTGATGGCGGACTGGATCGCGGCGGCCTGCGCGCTCGGCGTTCCGGTGGGGATGGTGATGGTGACGTTTTTGCTGCCGGGAACAGCGTGGATTTTGAACCCGAGGGCTTCCAACTGCTGGCGGGCCTCAGCGGTCGGCGCCCGCATGGTGATGGTCTTGCCCTTGGTGTCCCGGACCTTGGCCTGGACGCTCTGCAGATCCTTGATCGCCGCCTTGGTCTCGGCGGTGAGCGTGACCTTCTTGTCCTTGACCGCCCCTTCCTGCCTCAGGAAGTCCGCGAGGGCCTGCTTCGCGGCGTCGGTCTTCGCGGTCAATTTGTACTCGCGGGTGCCCGGGATCAGCTTCGCGGTGATCCCGATCTCCTCGAGCTTCTTCTTCGCGTCCGCAGACAGTGCGTCGACCTTGACGGTCTTCTTGTCCGGGAACCGCTCGAACTCGGCCTGCACCGCCAGCAACTCCGCGAGGGTGGAGTCCAGCCCCTTGGCCTGAAGGAGGATGCTGACCTGGCCAGGGATCAGGCCCAAGGAATCGGCCACGCCCTCGGCCTGGGTCTTGGTGAGGCCGTAGTCCTGGGCAAGCTTGACAGCGGCATCGCGGGACTTCTGCATCTCCTCCCGGGCCGCTGACAGCTTCGTCGGCAGGTCTTTGCCTTGGGAGTCTGCGAAGTCGTAGGCCGCGATGGCCGCCGTACCCGCGGCGTCGGTCAGGTTGTTCAGGGTGCCGAAGAGGGCCTGACCATTCTTCGACGTGGTGTCCAGGGCTCCGTTGGACTGGAGCAGGGCCTTGCCGTAGCCCTGGGACTTGTCGATGCCCTCCTTCATCGCGTCGTTGGCCTGGGTGATCGCCTCGTTCACGCGGGCCTCGGCCGCCTGGAGGCTGACAGAGCCGCCCGACAGCAGGTCCAGGGACTGGCGCAGCGCACGGGTGCGGGAGTCGGCGTCCGCGGTCTTGTCCGCCAGCGCCCCCACGGCGTCCTTGAGCTGGTCGTAGGCGCTGACGCCCTTGTTCTTGTCGATGGTGTCGGTGAGGTCCTTGGCGTTCTTCCGCGCGGTCGCGGCATCCTTGCCGAGCTGGTCCAGCGCGTTGGCGGCCAGCAGGTACTTCATGCCGTCCATGCCGTCCTGCGCGGCGGCCAGCCCGGCGAGCTTCTTTTTCAGGGCGTCGATGGACGAGCCCTGGCTCAGGTAGGCGTCGGTGACCTGCTTGAGCGTGATGCCCTGTTGCCCGAGGAAATCCATCAGGTTCTTGCGGTGGCCCCCGAGGGTGGTGTTGAACTTCGCCTGCTGGATCTGCTGGGCGGCGGTGGCGCGGACTGACTCGTTGATCCGCCCGTTGGACTGCTGGAGCGCCCCGGTGAGCGCGTCAACCTGGGCTTTGTGCTCGGCCGCTGCCTGGGCCGCTTTCTGCTGCTCGTCCGCGTACATGCCGAGGGCCAGGGACGCCCCGGCGATGGCCACGCCCCACGGGCCGCCGAGCGCGTTCATGAGCCCGCCGCCGAGGCTGCGGGCCCCGGTCCCGGCGGCGGAGGCCACGCCACGGAGGGTGTTGGCGAAGCCCGTGCCGGACGCGGTGGCGCTGCGGAACGCCGCGCCCATCGCGCCGATCGTGGTGGAGCGAGCTTGGAGAACAGCCATGGCGGCGCCGTACCGGGTCAGGGACACCCCGCTGGAGGCGGCGAGCGAGCGTTGGAGGGCCATCTGCTGGTTGAAGCTGGCGAAGCTCGTGCGGAGAGGGCCGGATACCTGGCCGGCGAGCCTGCCGAGGGCGGGTTGCACGCGGTTGAACAACAGCATGGCGAACACCGCACTCTGGATGGGCCCGGGGAGGGCGCCGAACGCGGAGACGAGCCCGCCGACCAGGTGCCCGATCGGGCCCAGCACGGTGGACAGGGCGCCCACGGCGGTGGCGGCGGCGTCCAGGATCATCACCAGCATGTCCATGGCCGTTGCGGCGCCGGAGGATCCGGAGGTGACATCGGCGAACGCTGAGACGATCGGATCGACGCCGTCGGCCAGGTTGGACAGCACCTGGGCAGCGAGCTTCGCGGCGGTGATGATGAGGTGCAGGGCCGTAGCGGCCGCATCCGCTCCGAAATCCCTGAACCCGCTCCCCATGTCCCGCGCGGCGTCGGCGATGCCGCCGAACTCGCGGCGGACTGCTGCGACGATGTCGGGCCCGAAGAGGGTCGCTGCGGCGTTGAAGTAGTCGAAGAACGCGGTGATCTTTGGGGTGGCCTTCGACATCGCCGAGGTGATGCCGCGGGTCAGGAACTCAAGGCCCGGAGCCATCCCGTCGTAGATCGCCAGCCCGGTCTGCTTCGACTGGGTCTTCAGCTGGGTCATGGCGCCGGCCAGGCCCTTGCCCTTGGCCGCGGCGATCTCAGCAGCCGATCCGGTCTGACTGACGGCCCCCATCAGCGCGTCGAAACTGTCGACGCCCTGGTGCGCGAGAGCGATCGCACCGGACATGGCCGGCTTGCCCATGGACTTCTTGACCGCGGCGGCGAAGTCCTGCTGGCTCATCTTGTGCTGGGCCTTCGACAGGCCGTCGATGACCGTGCGGAGGCCCTTGAAGTTCCCCTGCGCGTCCCACGCCTCGATGCCCATGGCCTTCAGGCCCTCGATCATCTGCGGGGTGGGGGCCGCGAGGTTGGCCATCATGCCGCGCAACGTGGTGCCCGCGGTCTGGCCGAGGATGCCGGCCTTGCCGAGCATGCCGACCGCTGAGGCAGCCTCCTCCATGGAGACGCCGAGCCCGTGTGCTACCGGGCCGGCGTACTTCATGGCGTAGTAGATGTCCATGATGTCGCCGGACGCGGCGTTGGCGGTCGAGGCGAGGATGTCGGAGGCGCGGCCTGCCTGATCGGCGCCCATTCCGAACTGATCCATCATGTCGCCGAGGTACTTCGCGCTGTCGGCGGCGGACACCTGGGCGGCCGACGCGAGCTGAAGGGACGCGCGGGTCGCGGAGATCGCCTGGTCGGTGCGGAAACCCGCCTTCGCGAGCTCCACCATGGCGTCGGCTGCCTCGGTTGCCGAGGCGTTCGGCAAACTCAGGTCGTTGCCGAGCTGGGCGGCGGTCAGCGCAGCGCGCTTCATCTGGAGCTGCGTGGCCCCGGTGACCGCGCCGAAGCTATTCATCGCCTGCTGGTACTCATTGCCGTTCTTGACCAGCTCGCCCATGCCCAGCACCAGACCACCGCCGGACAGCAGCGCGGCCATGCGGGCCAGCTCGCCGCGGGCGCTGCGTGTGTCCCGTGCGATGCCGCGCAGGGCCCGCGTGTTCCCGACCCGGTTCATGTGGGTGGAAGCGGTACGGGCCGCGGCCGCGAGCCGAGTCAGGTCCCGGATAGCGGCGTTGATCTGCGCGTTCATGCCGCGCAGGTGGGCGCCGGCCTGGCGGGAGTTGGTGCCGAGGCTGTTGAGGTGCCGGTTCGCGATCCGGGCGGCGTCCCCGTACCGGCCGAGTTGCCGCGCGCTGGTGCGGGCGTTGTTCCCGAGGTTGTTCAGGTGCCGGGCGGCCTGCCGGGCCTCACGGCCCAGGGTGCGGATGCCGTTCGCCGAGGTGCGGGATGCGACACCAAGCTCGCGCACCTCGCGCTTCGCGGCCTGTGCGGCGCGTTCGAGGGAGCGGGCGTGCTGGGCGGACTCGCGCAGCACGCGGGCGAGGCTGTTGCCCTGCGCCCGCAGATCGACCGACAGGTTCCAGTTGGCCACCGCCCGCCCCTCCTCTCAGCTAGTCGTCGTCTTCGTCGTCGCGCCGTCTGCGGCCGGTCAGCTCCCGCTGCGCCTGAAGCGCGGCGTGTACGGCGGACGGCAGCAGGTAGACCTTCATGCCGCGGGCGGCCTGGCCCTCGGTGGGCAGCTCGGCCTGCTTGTCCGCAATGACTTCGCAGCCGACGCACTTGTGGGTGGCGGCCACGTACGCGTCCTCGTCGCCACCAGCCGCTTCGTCCCATTCGGCGTCCCGGGTGCCGCACTGGGGGCAGACGGTCCGCTGGTAGTCGCGGTAGGCCAGGGCCTTCTGCCGGTCACGCGCGGTCCAGGTGCCGTCTCCGATGCCCCGGAATTGAGAGTGCGGGATGCCCCACCGGTCACACAGCTCAAGCTCGGTGCGTAGCCGGACATCGGAGATCAGCCTTTTCCCACGTCAAGGCGGGTCACCTGCTGCACGTCCCACGCGGTCTGAAAGAGCTGAGCGGCCTCGCCCTCTGCCCAGGTGTTCAGGTAGTGGGCGGCGTCCTCTTCGGTGATGCCGTCCAGGGACGATTGGGCGATCAGCTTCGGTCCGAGCGTTTCGACGTCGTACTCGAGGCCGTCGTCGGACTGAACCTCACTCGCCGGGTGCTCCTTCTTCAGCGCCTCGAAAACAGGGCGCTCCAGCGCCTGGAATCGGAGGACGATGGCCTCTTCGTCGAACGCCGCCTGCGCCTTGGATACAGCGCGGGCAGCGGCGGCCGCCCGCTTCTTCAGGTTCGCATCGCTCGGATCAGCCTCAAGAAGCCGCTTCGCTTGCCGATCCTCGTACTGGGCTTCACCGAGGGCTTCTTTGACGACCTCGTCGTCGCAGATGGTGAGCTTCGCGATGGGCCGGTTGCGGTTCCGCAGCCGCTCCACGGTCTTCGCCCAGTGTGCGTCCTTGGCGACGGCGTCGGCCGGGGGCTCGATGGTGGTGGTCATGGTGGTCCTCCGTCAGGGAAGGGGGACCCGGCCGGGCGCCGCACGGGCGCCCCTTCCCGAACACGTCGTGTCGGGCCCGGCCGGGAGCTGGGGGAGAAGGTGGCGGCGCGGATCAGGGCCCGGTCGGGACGGTGGCGTTGAGTAGCGGCCGGTCGGTGATGGAGAACTTGACCATGAGCTTGGCGGCCTCGTTGTCCGCCGTGATCTCGGCCGAGTTGGAGGCCACGCGCACCGGGTAGACGTCCATGCCCTTGGCGGCGGCGGCCTTGCCCTTGCGGCAGATGATGACGAAACCCACCGTGCCCTTGGCAAGGTCGGTCTCGAGGGTGTCGCTCGTGTCGTCCTCATAGAACGTCAGCGAGCTGTCGGAAGCCTGGTCATCACCGGGGATCTTCGACACGAACGTGGAGTCCATGTCGGGGGTCTCGATCTCCTGGTTTTCCAGGGCGAACCCCTCGACCGCAGCGATCTGCTTGGTGTAGTCCGTCGCGCCGGTCATCTCCGCGGCGGTCGGCAGGTAGGAGGTGGAGGCAATCGTCTCGGCGAACAGGATCTTCGTTACGCCCTTGCGGTTGAACCTGGGCATGGGTTGGGCCCCTTTTTTCACGCGGTGTGTCAGTGGCGGCCACTACAAGGGGTGGCGTCCGCGTGGGGTCCCGCCGCGGTGCGGTGAAGCGCCTGACCGGGGTCAGGCGGTGGTCAGGCCGAGCCTGTACCTCTGCACGTAGCTGATGATCCCATCTGCTGGGTCGTTCGTTGCCCCGGGTTCGGTCTCCAACTCCCGGCAGATGCAGGAGACACCGGGGATGTCGAGGTCGTGCAGCCACAGACCCGTCGTCGGGTCACGGCCGAGGAA